>NYUB01000092.1 GCA_002683785.1 Deltaproteobacteria bacterium | reverse complement strand
AACTAAACGAATCGATAGTGTAGCTGGAATCAGCAACGTCTATTCAATCGAAGATGACTGGGATTGTTTATCTCCGACTGCGCTTGAACAAGCAATAGCCAACAACTGGTGGAGGGGAAAAGCAGAGCAACTCAATTTTTCTGAAGCCTACAGTCATCAAGTAGACCGCTCAGTTGGCAGTGGTGCGGTACGTCGAAGACGCTCTTGTACGTTGTTAAATCAGCATTTGGGAAATATCGATATTTCGACCATCATCGCCGTATTGAGTGACCATGGTGGAGATGATACCGATAGAACGTCCTTCGACACAGTGCTTAGGCAGGGTGGGATCTGTGTACATCACAATCAAGATGGTACAGGAGGGAACACAGCAGCAAGTCTTGTCGCTCACCTATGTGCTGATAATTCGCGATTGCCTGTTTATTGGAGCAGTCTCTACTCACCTTGTCTGGGTGTTTTTCTCCCTATGTTTATCGAAGGAGAACTGCCTTCCGTGCTTGCAATTGGCAGTAAGAAACCGTCAGAAGAAAGTCCTTGGTGGCTTTTCCGCCAATTGAGCCTGAAGAGTTATTCAGATGCAATTGAGTCGACCTCAGTAGTTCGAGAGAAATGGGGAACGTTCCAAAAGTGCCTGTTTGACAGTGCATATGAAATGGCTAAAGCAGGCAAGGAACTTATCGACGACCAACGCCAGGCTGAAGCTAAGCAACTGTTGACTGAATACATGACAAAAAATGTCGCATTGATGCTCAAAATTGTTCGAGGAATACTAGTAAACACAAGGACCTCAACCGTAAAAGGATAAGAGATGTTCCAAAAATTAACTGACCACCTTTTTTTTCTTGAAGACACCTGTTGCATCTATGCCATTTGCGTTAATGACAAGATTTTGTTGATCGATTGCGGAACACACTTGAGGCCAGAAAGTTTTGAAGGACTTTCTGGCAAAGATTGTTCAGTAGAACGAATTTTGTTAACCCACTTTCATCGAGATCAATGTGCGGCGGCAAATCGTTTCCAAGCAAGTGGTACTGAGATTTTTATTCCCTTTGTTGAAAGACGCTTCTTGGAAGAAACCGATTTGCTTAAAGCATCCTATGATACTTATGATAACTACACCTCGTATTATCCTGGGAGGGGTATGTTAACTGACATCCACTCCAATGGGTACGCGTATGATTATGAGTCGATAATGTGGTGTGGAATTCGGTTTTATGTCGTTCCATTGCCAGGACATACATTTGGTTCCGTAGGTTACCAGTTTGAAATCGATGGGAAACGGGTCTTGGCATGTGGTGATTTAATGAGTTCACCTGGAAAGGTTCAACAATATTTTTGGAGCCAATGGAGTTATATGTCGTTCCAAGGACATGTGAACCATCTGGAGAGTCTGCAGACGGTGGCGAACCTCGAACTTGACCTGATTCTTCCTGGACACGGTAAACCGTTTATCCCAACACCAGCGGCTTTTACCGAACTTCAGGAACCGATGGAAGAATTGTATGAACTGTTTCATGGGCATGCTTTTCAGTACTATCGGCCTGAGTTTCGCCAATTAACGTCGCATGTCTATGAAGTTGTCAATTCAGTTGCCCGAACCTACATTGTCCAAGACGAATCCGGTCACGCGCTCTTGATTGACTGTGGATACACCTCCAATGCCCCAATTAGCGCCAATCCACATC
Source organism: Deltaproteobacteria bacterium (assembly GCA_002683785.1). Lineage (GTDB taxonomy): Bacteria > SAR324 > SAR324 > SAR324 > NAC60-12 > UBA1014. The sequence continues at coordinate 4,684 of NYUB01000092.1, read as the reverse complement.
GGTTCATTGACCATCTAACTCCCTATCTTAAAACCGAACTTGGTGTTGAAGTTGTTGAGTGGTTTCTGCCATCGCACTATCATGATGACCATCTGGCTGGCTATCCCGCATTAAAAGCTCAATATGATACTAAGCTCGCGTCATCACCAGAACTGAAAGACATTCTGGAGAACCCAAAAAATTACGACATGCCATGTCTGATGCCTCAAGGAATTCAGGTTGACCAAGTGATCAAACGCGGTCAAGCTTTCCATTGGCGAGGGATCGATTTTTACATGGAACAACATCCCGGACAAACACTTTACCATCATCTGGTCTGGTTCTCTGTGGACGACAGGAAATTCCTCTGTATCGGAGACAATATCTCGGGTGTTAGCTTCCATGAAAACCGCGACTATATACATTCATTCATCCCCAAGAATCGTACGCCAGTATCGAGTTACTCGGACATGCCAAAACAGATTTTGGATCACGCACCCGATTTCATCCTGACCGGTCATGGTGGTGCGGTGCCATTTGAGCAAACCAAGATCAGACGGTGGAAGGCATGGATGGAACGTTGGCAAACATTATTCACACAGACGATTGATCAACCGCATCCGAACATCGGGATGGATCCGCACTGGATCGAGTTCTATCCGTATAAAGTGCGCATCACCCCTGGTGAAACGCTGATATTCAAAGTAATAATCACCAACTATCAAGTCAAAACACAAATATACCAACTTCACTTTCGTTCTATTGAGGGCGTTAACCTTTGGCCAGAAAAGATGAAGGTTACAGTTCCCTCCAATGAAAAGCGTGTCTGCCAAATCCAAGCCAAATTCCCAGAGAAATTTGAGACGCACTCCTTGCCAATTGTAGTGGACGTAATATGGAACGGTAAGAGGTTGGGTGAAATTGCGGAAGCCATTGCTTACTGGTAAGCTGATGGTATATGTTAGTGGTACCTATTTCTATCAAATACAGGCTGGAGATTACACAGAAACCCGCAAGATGGTGATTCTGACGTAGTCGTTTTACGTTACGAACCTACTCATTTAAACCCGCGCAATAGATAACTCGTGTACGGGGGATTCAGGCCATCTCATATGCAAGCTCTACCGTGGACGGTACTTGATCGATGCATCCAGCTTCCAGACACTTCGTACGAAGCGCTGAAATTCAGTCGGTGTCGGATCCTTACCAATGATGGGGAATTAACTCCTAATCAGTTAACATCCAGATCTAATATTCTCTGTTCCCTGACTCCGCTAACCCTATTGGTAGGAATATCAAGGGAGGTTTTCAATGTGCGTCAGGGTTGCATTAATTACCCTTGAACCCTTTCACAGGAGGGGGAGAACTATCCAGCGGGGTACTTTCCCTTACTCCACCCGTCGCGATACGCCACGGCGGTCTAGATAACACGTCAGATGATTTTCCCGCGCAAAAGACAAGCTTCTGAAACGGCGTAACGCCGCATTGTATCCTCTGTCCTCAACCCTAATTTCTGTGAGCAATCCCATCGCTTTACCCCGAAATGCAATCGTGATACAATGCCAAAGTTAGTCCCTTGATGCTCGAATTCGCGTAAGGGTACAAAGTTCGCTCAACATTGCACCAAGAACTGGAAGGCAGAGACCGTGAGCAGTCGATCTGTGCCGAGGACCTAGCCTAGGGAGGGCCGCTTTTTCAGCGAAGGCAAACGGTCAAATCAAGGGTCATGAAGTGCCGATATCTAGTTAATAATGGAAATAGTCCAGATGAGCAAACTAAGGAGAGGTATGTCATGCGAGTTTTGAGCAAACAAGATTGGGATTTTTGGAATGAGAACGGGTATGTGGTAGTACACAATGCTGTACCACAAGAAAATCTGGATGCCGCAGTAGATGCGATATGGGAATTTTTGGAGATAGACCGCGAAAATCCGGAAGACTGGTACAGATACAAACCGTATACCCGTACAAATAAATGTTCCCCNATTTCCGCAGCTGGTATGGTTGAGATTTATCAGCATCAGGCATTGTGGGACAATCGGCAATATCCAAAAGTTCATCAGGCTTTTTCTGAAATTTGGGNTACAGAANAACTGTGGGTGTCTCTAGACCGTGCNAATATGAAACCNCCCGCTCNGGNAGACAAACCNGATTGGCAAAACAGAGGGATGATCCACTGGGACACGGATACATCTNTNGNAAAAGTTCCTTTTGGCGTGCAGGGGGTNTTGTATTTGACNGATACNGCCGAAGATCAGGGTGGCTTCCAGTGTGTNGCGGGCTTTCACNNGCTCTTTGACGAATGGGTGAAAACACAGCCCAAAGATCGCAATNCTCGACAACCAGATCTGGCGGGGCTTGAGGTGAAATCCATTGCNGGNAAAGCGGGCGATCTGTTAATTTGGCATCGTTTGCTNGCNCACGGCAACGGTCACAATCGGTCNGANAAACCGCGTATGGCGCAGTACATCGCCATGTCACCAGCAAANGNGCGCGNAGCNAATGAACNCNATGAACGGATCAACGGATGGCAGACGTGTCGTCCCACGCCACGCTGGCCCGGTGATCCGAGAGACTGGGAACACACGCATCAGAAACCAGCTATGTTGACGGATTTGGGTAAGAGACTGCTGGGATTAAAACCTTGGAACTGAGAATCGTAACTNTGGAGGCTTTCTATGAATGCTATAAATGCAACTGCAATGTGCCCGGACTCGGCTCACCCTGAGCCGACCCAAATTCATCCCATGTCTGATTACGATAAGTTTCTCTTTGATCTGAAAGGTTTTCNCGTCATTCCAGGCGTCCTCACGGAAGAGGAAATCCGAACAGTGCGTGAACACACCAAAATCTATGTAAAAGACCCCGATAGNCTTCCCACACATCACCGGGCGCCGATTGCCGGNCCAGCGGAATTCCTNATTAATCACCCCCGGGTCATGGNCATCTTGCAAGAGGTCATCGCCCCGAGCCGGGAGCATATCCGATTAGAAAGCGTCTTCATCTCCTGTCGATCCGATAAAAACAGCGGAAATCAGTGGAGACCACACGTCGGCGGAACGAACCTCCATCCCTCCTTCTCTTATCGTTTCCATAACGGTCGTATTTATAGTGCAATGACACGCATTGTTTGGGAACTAAACGAAGTCAAAAAGGGACAGGGCGGGACCTGCTTGGTTCCGGGCTCGCATAAAGCCAATCTGGCTTCCGCTCAAGACGGGACTTGGCCTGCACAAGCAGACCAACCGGACTCCGGAGTTTGGGAGACCTATGGATGCCCACCAGGAAGCCTCGTCGTCTTCTCAGAAGGCGTTCGGCACACCGGGGCGGATTGGACGAATCCAGAAAATCCTCGATGTGGTATCCTGATGGCTTACAACCATGTGACGGTCCGCTTCCATGAACCTAAGCCCTGCATGAATCCGGTGGTGATCGGCGGCTTGTCCGAGGAGCGTCAGAAATTCTTCCGAGACGTCTGGATTTTGGGCAACAACCGAGACAAATAAAATTGGCGGATGCAAGAGATAATCACATGTCCATAAACCGTCATACAATCGCACCTAGCAATGTGTAGTTAGAGAAAGTCATCGCGGCTGAACTGCTGTGTAGCAAACGCAGGCACCAATGTCGCACAGGTTGTGGCCGCTACCGGGATTATTATCATCTCCTTCAGACGACATATGGAACACCAATCCGCCGGATGTCGGTCCGCACCAAATAGCCTGCAACAGGACAGCAACTACTGTCAGCGATTGATAGAAACTCCACATGATCTGCTTTCTTCAATCCATAAACATAGCCGATATATACTTTTAAAAACATAAAGCTAAAGGCCTACAAATCTTCACTTTATCTGCGAAAAAACACCCCTTCATAAGAAATTATCGATATTCTGATTGTACTGTCTATCAGAATGGCTAGAAGCTAATCGTAACGGTGAGACGGTCCGTGGAGGCTCTACAATCTGGTCAACGTCCCCACAGAGCAAGCAGACCTAACAAATCGGTTTTCTGAATATGCCGCTTTGAAGAAGGAGATCTGGCCAATCTGGGCGCAAAAGCACAACATTCTTCCGTTCCAATCGGGTGAAGCAGAGGAAAGATTGGGAAGTTGAGGCAAAAGGGAATCGAATGCCAAATAGAGCAACTTGAGAACGGTAGGTAACAAGATAATTAAAGTTTTTGCTCTCGAAAATAAAATTAGTTAGCTCGTCATTAGTAAAATCGTCAATTGAGAAAATCTATTTTTCTGCCACCTAAAATGACTGAGCTATGAAACTGTCATCACCAAACAATGGAAGATGTTTTGAGTTGAGTAAAATGGTGAGGTGAATAATATGAGTCGGCATAAAATCCATTATGAAATCTTTAACGGCCATAATCCGACGGCGGAAACTGAACGATACTGGGAAGTAGATGTACATGCAAGCCCGGAGGAATTGCAGGCGTTTGCTGAATCCGGTTATATGGTTCGAGAAATCCTTTTTCAAAACCGGGTGCTCCAACAACTTCAAGATGCCCTAGATGAGTTAGAGGCAGCTGAGTGGGCAAAAAAGCGAGGTGAGGTGATTTCGTCACATTCCCAGCTTAAAAAGCAGGGCTGGGGGCTTATTCTGCGACATCTGATGGATAAGCATGAAGTGTTTCTTGAGCTGTTAAAATTCCAACCGCTATTGTCAATTGCCCGGGCGATGATGGGGCCACTTG
>NYUB01000091.1 GCA_002683785.1 Deltaproteobacteria bacterium | reverse complement strand
CTTCTTCAAGTCGGACGGAACTCCACAAGAGAAGAATTGATACTCAGCAGATTTGTATTTTTTTGTGACAAGATAAGAATACATACGACCTCAAAGTTACGACTAAAGTTACGACAACGTTGTCGTAATCTGAGTTCGTCGCTGTGTAGAAACACTACTTTTTCAAAAAATAAATAAAGTGTTTTCTACTCTATATCTAACTGATTTTATTGAGAATAAAAGAGAATACAGAATTGTGTTGTGCCGTCGTGTGGTGCCGTAGAAGGGAGTCGAACCCCCACGTCCATAAGGACACTAGACCCTGAACCTAGCGCGTCTACCAATTCCGCCACTACGGCAGAGGAAAGTGTAATTGATGATAGGAGAAAGGGGGTTAAGATGCAATCGTTAAGCAGGATTGTCAGGGTTTCGACGGAGGAGGATCATGCTGATTTCAGCGAGTGCAATGAGGAGGACAATCCAGAGCAACCACTGTTTGATTTTTTCCGCAGACCCCAGTTCGGTTTGTTGGAGAGGAGGCTGCCGTTGATCGAAGAAGGTCTGCATTCGCTGAAGTTCCTCATCGCTCATCAACCGCATTTCACTTTCAAAGGGAGGAAGGTTGACGGAAAACGACTTGGTCCTTTTAGAATTGGAAGATGAATTTGTTTTGGATGAAGAATTCTCCGGAGTCTGATAGTTTCCTGAGCCCAAGCGGGAGTATCCTATCGCTGAATTCAGTTTTCGAGTTCCGGAATAAAAACTCCCCAACCTACGCGAGTGCATGCGTTTTTCCAATTGCTGAAGCCATCCCTGCAAGCGTTCTGCAAACTCATCGATGCGGTAGAGGGAACCCCAGGGATCGGAAATTCCGGTTTCGAGAAGAACGATCCCTCTGGTTTCTGACTCAAAATTCCCAAATTCATTTCTCCGGATTTGCCAGTCTTCGGCAAAAGGGGCCTGAGTCCAGTCCACCAGCCACTGTCCTTGGGGCCACAAAGATTGATTATCCTGGGTCTCTGAACCTTCCGATCTTGGGTACTGCCGAGCATACTCCTTCCAGTCTCCAAGCCGGGTTGGAATGAAGAGGGCAGGGGGGCCATCTTTAAGTGCTTTCCAGCGGAGGGGATGATCCCCTAGCAGGATCAACACATCCGGAACATGATCCTTGAGATGTTCCAGATCTCGGACCAGGAAAGAGAAGGTTTCGGAAGCATTGAGTGCGGATTTGAGTGCATGCAGGCCATGACGGAACATTCCTTCCGGACCTTCGGAAGTCATGATTCCCACCCAGAGATCGTTGAGAGAAGATTCCTGGAAATAAAGCAAGTCATCGAAACCCGCTTGTGGGAGTTCGGTTTCCAGTAAAATCTTCACAGGCTGCAATCGCCGAAACTGATCCGAAAGGGAAAGACTGACAGGAATTGTCTCTCCCTCCCACTGGATCCGTGTTTCGCCGACTTTTCGGTCTTGCTGCAAAACCGTGATGCGCAGATCTCCTGTGGCTTTCATGTTTCCATAGACTTTAAAAAATAGCCTTGGTTCAAAAAGCCCTTCGGTTTTGATTTTTGGATTTCGCATCGCCAGGTTTGGGGAGGATTGCAGGCCTTCCGGACGTTCAAAACTCCAGTTGACGGGCTGGACCGCAGCTGGGTAGAACCAGTATTGCGTATGCTGGAAATCCGAAACGAGAGTCAGCTTAAGACGTGACTCTTCTGGAAAACGGTCCATCAATACCGAGGCGAGGGTGGCAAGGGAAGGGCTCCCTGCTGCATATCCTGGAAAGTCCTGCTGAAAGGAAATGGGCTCCAGGGGATCTTGCGGAAGCAATTCTGATATCTGGAATGTGTTCTCCCAGTCCAGAATATTCTCTGTGGCAGCTTTCAAGTGAAGCCCTGCACTCGGGGTATCATCGAGGATACGGACCTCTCTATGGGGTTCCAGGGTTCCAAAATACGGTTTAGCAAACAACAGGACCAGCAACAGAATCATCAGTGATCGCAGTAGCTTGAGAGGCCACTCCCTGGAGGACCATTGAAAATGACGGCTAAGATTTTCCCGAGGAAAGAGAAACAGTGTCGAAAAAGGAAGAGGTTCCCCACGCGGAGGTTGGATCACTGGCCAGAACCAGGGCAGCCCGCAAAGAGGGAGGGCCAACATCCACCAGGGATAAAGCAACTGAAGCATCATCCGGCCTCAAACATTTTCCTGCAGCCAAGCAGGTTCGGTTCAGTCCTGTAATTCCGGAGTCTTGATCCGGTTGATCACCTGCTGTTGCAGGATGGAAAGACAGTTGCTGGTCAACCAGTAGATGGTCAACCCAGCCGGAAAGGTGAAGGTAAAGAAGGTGAAGATGATCGGCAGCATCTGCATGATCTTGGCCTGGGTCGGGTCCATCATTGCACTCTGGGGGGTGAGCTTCTGCTGAAAAAACATGCTGACCCCCATCAGCAATGGTGTGATACCCAGACCGTCGGGCTGGGAAAGGTCATTGATCCAAAACAAAAATGGTGCATGACGCAGTTCCACTGCACTGGAGAGGGAACTGTAAAGTGCGAAAAACACCGGCAACTGTAACAGCATCGGCAGACACCCTCCCAGAGGATTAACCTTGTTCTTGCGGTACATGGCCATCATTTCCTGGTTCAGCTTCTCCTTGTTATTTTTATATTTTTCCTGAAGCTTCTTCATCCGTGGAGCGAGCTGCTGCATGCGCTTCATGCTCTTCATTCCCTTCAGGGTCAGCGGGAAAAGCACCAGCCGGACGATGATGGTGAGGATGATGATAGCCACTCCATAGTTTCCGATGTACTTGTAAAGCCAACGTAACAGATCCAGTAGCGGCGCTGCCAATACCTCAAGCGTCATGTCATGGGACTGCTTCAGGTTTCGTCCGAACTTGAGCAACTCTTCTTCCTGTTTCGGACCAATGAATAGTTCGAACTCCGATTCGACCATCCGCTGACTTTCCAACTGTACTTTGGGCAACCGCGCACCGTAATAGGGCACAAAATAGCGTTCCCCTTTCCGCACACGCTGTTCCGATCCAAAAAAGCCATAGCGCAGTGGAGTCAAAGCAGTGGCGGCGCTGATGAAATACTGGTCCTCTACTCCAAGCCAGTGCATGTTCCGCGAGACTTCCCACTCCTCCGCGCTGACATCATCAGAACTGATTGTCTCCAGGCTTTCATCCATGAAATAAACCGGGCCTTCATGGGCAATCTGCTGAAAACGCTGGCTATCAGCAATCCGGGTTTCCCCAAAATAATGCCGGATCTTGAGTGGCTGAGGCTGGTCTGAGCGATTGATCACTTCAACCTTGTAGCCAATCAGATAGTTGTTCGCCTCAAAACGGAAGGTTTTGATCAACTGCAAGCCTTCCACGACGGGTGAGGTGAACTTGAGGATTGCTGTTTCACCATCCTCAAGGAGCATGATTTCTTCTTGGTCTGAGGAATAGACGGTTCCAGAAAGCAACTGGTTCGCCTTTGGAAAATCTTCAAATTCAATCTTGAACGGTCGGACATCCTCAATCTGTCCTCCAAACATCTCCACCAGGTTCTCCCCTTGATCGGTATTGTTAAAATCCGGCCCTAAGATCGATTCTAGAAAAGGAAACCAGGTGCTCAGTGTCAGCCTCGGTTTGGTGTGATTAAATTGCTTCAACTTAAAACTCTTCGCCATAGCCCCGCGTGTATCGAGAACCAGCACGTATTTCGAGGTCTCCACCACAACTTCACGGGAAAGTAGTGATTCGCTGACCTTGGGAACGCCATTCAATGACGAAGGCAGTGTTTCCGCTGTTTCAACACTNTCTTCANGGGATTCNTGTGAACGTGAAACCACCACCTGCTCTTCTTCTGCAACTGNCTCAGGTGCTTGCTGAGGAGGTGGAGGTGGAAAGAGGACATTCCAGACGATCAGGATCGCCGCCGAGAGACCGATTGCGATCAGGGTGTTTTTATCCATGGTGTTAGTGTAAACGGTGACAGGCTGGATGATCCGGAACTGGATCGACTCCGCCGGGATGAAAAGGGTGACATTTGAGTAGCCTTGATCCTGCAAGCATCGCCCCACGGATAAGCCCATGCTGCTGCAGGGCTTCTAGTGCATACTCAGAGCAACTCGGGAAAAAACGGCAAGAAGGCTGAGTCATTGGAGAAATGAGGTAACGGTATGCCTTAATCAATGAAAGCGCTATTGAAAGAGGAACCCCCGAAGGCTTGGCATCATGACGCTTTTGGGATGCAAATTGTTGCTCGATGTTTTCCAGACCCATCAGCAGTATTCTCCACGAGCTTGATGGTCTTCCTGAATGGGTTCCAACCAAGAGGGGACGAGCTTAAGCATTCTGAAGCGAAGGTTTCACCCGATTCGGCTGGGGGTTGAGGTCTTCCGCCAGTTGTCTGATGAGCCCGGATACATACCCGAATTTCAACGGAAACTTTGGTGTCCGTGTCACCATCAGACAAACATCATGAGGAATGCTGAATTGATCCCGATGATGCCGTAGTCCCTCACGCAGAATCCTCTTAATCCGGTTGCGAAAGGGGGCATGGCCCACGGCTTTTTTGACGGTAACGAGAAAACGGCTTTCCTGGTGAGAGGTCCGNATATACTTTGCCCCAATTGGACCCAGCGGGCGATAACTGCCCTGAGAGAAAACTTCTCGGATATCGCTGCGAATGCGCATGCGGACGGAAGCAGGAAATTTCCGCCCGGACATCAGGCGCTAAGACGTTTGCGTCCTTTTGCGCGCCTACGCTTGATCACCCTGCGCCCTCCGGGGGTAGCCATCCGGGCACGGAAACCATGGTTGCGCTTGCGGCGACGATTGTTCGGCTGAAAAGTTCGTTTCATGACTCTTTCAGAACGGAAAGATTGTTTTTAAGTAAACCTATTTTTATAAAAGATCTTGTNCGAGAAAACAAGTGGTTTCTNTTTCAGTCTTCAATTGAAANTNACCNGACGTCCAAGATTGGTACTCAAAAGTTCTGAAAGGCAGGAATAAAACTCGACCTTCTCGGCCAGGGCAAACCAGCAGGTGTTATCCTCGTCATATTGAAAGTGCCAACCTCGAGAATTTCCAGCAAGCCAGATCTCATGAATCGCACGTTGGGTGTTAACAACGATTTTCTTTCCCGTAGACTCGATGGTAGCCTCCAGTTTGTCGGATGTCCGATCGTAATCGACTTCATCCTCTAATTCTTCGAGTTTGTCTTCAATTGTCCGGAAAAGTTCATCTGCGTAGCGGATGTAAGCTTTTGAATCCATGTTTACTGTTTTAAATAAAGGGAATACAGCGATCGTTTAAAGCACCAGCAGCCTTCCTTTGCAGTTGGTTGGGGTAAAGCACTAAACCGATCGTGACCTCTACTAAACCAAGCGCCCTAGAAACCNTCGTAGTAGAATGTTTGAGCCGTTTTGAAAGCTCTTTGAGACTGATTGTCATTTTTTGAAAATTCCAAGTAAGAAACAAGGGTTGGTCAACACTTTTTCCAATTACGGATGCAATTGGACATTAGAATACAACCCCTTTCCCAAAACGTTTTGGGAAAAGCTTTGGAGATCCACGGGCAACAAATCCAGGAGATTAATGCGTTGTCCGTAATCCCTGGGAGGCTACAGGATTCCAAGCTTTCCATTTAAAGGCAAACCAGATTTTCAACAGCCATAGATGAAAAGCGACCAAGCTTGGAGAAATCGTAACCCTACTTCTTGTCCATTGATTGAGGCAATTCAAGCAGGTTCTCGAACTGCAGNATCTACCTGAAAGAGGGTCTAGTGTTAGCCCCTGCAGTCTTAGAGTCAACATAATATTCTCATCAGAATCAAAAAATTTGTATTTACCTAGGTCCAGATTTAAGAAAGGGGTAAATCTTCTTGAAAGACCCTCAACTCGAAAATAATCCAACAAGCATAATGACCTGCTTAAGATTTGCACTTTTTCGGATGAATCATCAGTCTACTAAAGGCTTATCCTGACTGCGTCCATGCTACGTTTTCATGAATGATTCTTAAACTCTGGAATCAGCCAACATGATTAAAGATGTATTTCAAGTTAAGCGGCATCCTTCATCAAAATCAGAACCGACCCGAATCCTCCAATACAGTCTTGTCATGCAAATCAAAACCGACTTTTTAAGAAGGGCTATGAATATCCTGAATCTCTTTTTACTTTCCATTGTATTCCTGAGCTTTGGACACCCCANGACAATGGCTTCCAGCCTGGACAACACGGACAGCCGCCACCCTCAACGTCAGTACCGCAGGTTTCTTCTCCCCAACCAGATGAAGGTTTTTTTGATATCGGACCCTGCCCTGCAACGAGGAGCGGCTTCCATGACGGTAGGTACCGGTTCGATTCATGATCCCCATGATGTTCAGGGNCTCGCACATTTTCTGGAACACATGCTTTTTTTGGGAACGGAAAAATATCCTGATGCTGGAAGTTACCAGAAGTTTGTTTCCATTCATGACGGTTTCAGCAATGCCTTTACTGCCGAGGAAAGAACCAACTACCANTTTGANATCGCTCCTGATCACTTGNACGAGGCCCTCGACCGTTTTTCNGAATTCTTCGTCAGTCCTCTCTTCAACNCGGAACTCGTCCAGCGTGAAATGAAGGCGGTCGATTCAGAACACTCCAAAAACATCTCCAACGACTTCCGCAGGATCTTCCAGGTTAAACGTGAAGCCTATGATCCAGGGCACCCTGCCCTGCATTTTGCCACTGGCAATCTTGAAACCCTCTCTGGAGTCACACGGGAAGTGCTGCTCAACTTCTACCAAAAGCATTACTCAAGCAACCGGATGACCCTTGCAGTCGCAGGCCCTCAGGATCTGGATACCCTTCAGGAGTGGGTTGCAGGGCGTTTCAATCAGGTTAAGAATCGGCATCTGACAGCATTGAAACTTCCTGAAACCTTCCTTACCCAGAAAGAACAATTTCGGCTGATGCGCATCAAAACCGTCAAGGACAGCCGCACTCTGACACTGGTGTTTCCTCTTCCTGCAACCCAAAAATACTACCGAAGCCGNCCCCTCAACATGCTTGGGTTCCTAATCGGGCATGAAGGAAGAGGAAGCCTTCTTTCCCTGCTGAAACAGGAAGGACTGGCCAGTGGACTTTCCGCAGGCGGAGGGGATTCGACTTCTTCCTATACCTCTTTCGAAATCAGTATCCATCTCACCCAGAAAGGCCTCAAACGTTACACAAATGTGATCGAAAGGGTCTTCCAATACCTGCGCTTGCTTCGTGAAAAAAGCCTCCCACGTGACATCTATGAAGAAGTACGCAGGATGGCGGAAATCGACTACCGTTTTGCTGAAAAAACAGGAGGCACACGGCTCGTCAACATGTTTTCCCTACTGATGCAGATTTATCCCCTGCGCAGTGTCGAGAGNTCCCCGTTTCTGATTTCTGATTACCGTCCNCGGCTTTTTGACAGCATGCTNTTTCGGTTGATTCCAGAAAACATGCTGGCCCTGCTTGCTGCACGTGAACTGGAAACGGATCAGACAGAAAACTATTACGGCACGGAATACGCCTACCTCGAACACCGACCGAATCTGATCAAAAAATGGAAGAAGGCCAAAACCCATCCGAAATTGACTCTGCCTGAACCCAACCCGTTTCTTCCAGAAAGTCTGGAGGTATTTCCTTTCCAGGGAACGCTGAATCTGAGCTACCAGTCGCTGGTGGGACTCCAGCGTGAGGGGCTGGATGGAAAACTGATGCAAAAACTGGAAGATCTGGCTGGAAAAAGCTTTGCGGATTTGGATGAGATGCTTAAAGCGGTTGGATTTCAGGGAAAAGAAATCGAAAGAAGGGCCTTCCGGGAAACTCTGGCCAAACACATGCTGGGCCAACCAATTCTGTTACGCAATGACTCACAAAGCCGCATCTGGTATCAGCAGGATTTTCGTTTCCGAACACCAAAATCGAGATTGATGTTCCGTATTCACAGCCCCCGGGTTTATGAAAATCCTAAGAATGCCGTGCTTTCGCAGCTCTACACTGATGCAATCACCGAACAACTGAATGAACTCGGTTATCCTGTCAAACTGGCGGGTCTGGAATACAGCATCAGAGTTGATAAAAAAGGCATCAGCCTCAGCTTTGGAGGTTATTCAGACCGCATTTCAGAACTGGTCAAGACGGTCACCCAAAAGCTGAAACAAATTAAAATCGACCAGGAAACCTTTGAATCTCTTAAGGAAAGAAGGTTAAGGCGTTACAAAAACTTCAGCTTTCAGCAGCCCTACCAGCAGGCTTTCTATTATCGCAGCCTAATGCTTGAGGCAAAAAAACACAGCATCTGGGAATATGCCGAAGAAATTTCAAAAATCCGGCTGCGTGATCTGAAAAAGTTCGCTGCAGCGCTATATGACCGTCATTACGTCGAAGGCTTTATTTTTGGAAACGTCTGGAAGGATAAAGCAGGCGAAGCGGTTTCTACCCTTTTGAAAAATCTCGGAGGAAAAGAGCTCGCTCGCGAAGATATATACCAGGAAAGTGTGATCCAGATCGAACCCGGAAAAACATACTCTCTGGTGGAAAAAATGAACGTTAAAAATTCTGCCGCAGTCATCGAAGTCCAGCTGGATCAGCATGACCCTCAGCTCCGAGTCTCACTGATGGTTCTCGATACGGCCTTACAGCCACTGTTTTATAATGATCTTCGGACCCAGCAACANTTGGGGTACATTGTCAATTCCGGAATGACCGAACTGGAAAAGACCCTGGGGATGATNTTTATGGTTCAGTCCNGCAAATACGATGCGGCAACCCTGGAACAGCGGATCAATGANTTCCTNCCTGGATTTTTAAACTTAATGGCGGAATTGCCTGAAAAGGAAATGGAAACCCTGAAACAATCTGTGATCAACTCGAAACTGCAAAAAAGCACTTCCCTTTCAGGAGAAGCAGGGCGACTTTACAACATCGCCTTCGAGCATGAGGCACATTTTGATTACAACAGTGAAGAGATCAAAGCCTTGGAAAAGCTTACTGTAGATGACCTGCGACGGCTGATACGGAACTATCTGATTCCAGAGAGGAGACGTGTCCTTTCCCTGCACATGGTGGGGAAGGAGCATCAGTCCAGCCCGGTCCGTGGATCACGCATCGAATCGGTGGGGGAATTCAAGAAAAACCACCCCTGCCCCGAGTCCTGTCTGCCTTGATTCTATAAATAACGGCCTGAATTGGCGGGTTCCTCTTCTACTGAGGGAAGTCTTCTATCTACTTCGATCTGTCGCTGGGAAGAGTCGGGACTCCAGTCAATGCGATGGGTGGAAAGGTAAATTGCTCCCAGAATCAGTAACGCGATGAAAAGCAGAATTGCTTTCTTTTCTTTCGGATCGAAACTGTCGAGCATGACAGAAAGGGGGAAATCGTGTTTAGGTTCTTAAAGAGGTCATCAGTTCGACCTGGAAAACAAAGACATCAGAACTGCCTCAAGAAACGCAGGTCATTGTTGTAGAAGTAACGGATGTCATCGATCCCATGCTTGAGCATCGCCGGCCTTTCGACCCCCATGCCGAAGGCGAACCCATTCCACTGCTCAGGATCGTAGCCTCCATTGGATAACACGACAGGATGGACCATTCCCGCTCCAGCGATTTCAAGCCATCCTGTTTTCTTACAAAGCCTGCAACCGGAACCTTCGCAGTTGCAGCTCATGTCGATTTCGATGCTCGGTTCGGTAAAAGGAAAATAGCTCCCACGGATACGGATTTCTCGTTGCTGCCCGTACATTTTTTTTGCAAATTCAGTCATCACCCCAATCAAGTCTGTCAGTCGAATGTTGCGTCCCACGGCCAATCCTTCAACCTGGAAAAACTGATGTTCAGAGCGCGGGGTAATCTGTTCGTAACGATAGCATTTGCCTGGTAGGATGACCCGGATCGGATCCGGGTGATATTCACGCATTGCTCGGATCTGGCCAGGCGAAGTATGAGTTCGCAAAACCACCTCATCACTCACCCAGAAGGTGTCCCACATGTCCCTGGCGGGATGGTATTCCGGAATGTTGAGCAATTGAAAATTGTATTCATCGGTTTCTACATCCGGTGCTTCATAAACCTGGAATCCCATTTCCTGAAAAATCCGGTAGATTTTGCGCAGTGTCTGTGTCGTCAGATGGAGATGTCCAGGCTTACAGGGCCTTCCAGGAAGAGTGACATCAAGATCGTCTGAATCCAGTTCTTTCTTCAGTTGCTGGTGTCTGACACGGTCCTGAGTTGAATCAAAGGCATCCTGAAGCTCGAGTTTGAGTTGATTCACTTCCTTTCCTGCCGTGGGGCGCTCATCGGCAGGGAGTTCCCCCAGTTTCTTCAGTAGTTGGGTCAATTCCCCTTTTCTTCCAAGGAAATCTCGATACCATTCCGAAAGTTGCTCGGTTTTGGAAAGCTCTTCCAGCCCTGCCAAACCAGCTTTTCTTAGTTCTTCTATCTGTTCCTTCATCTTTTTTTTGTACTGGTTTTTCTTAATGATTGGTATCCAGGGACCCTTCTTCTCATTCACCCAAGCTTGAGGGTGCAAATTAATTTTAACTCTATAAGATAATGTGATTCATTTCGAGCTGCCAGTTTTAAGCTTTAAAGATGGAATTCATTGAAGCCTACTAAAATTTTGTCCCACTTTTCAGATCCGGTCGAACACTTCGTGATATTTTACCGTCCCAGGACTTCCTGAAAGAACCCCAGGCTTTAGCTCGAGGATCATAAACACCTCAGGGGAGACATCATATTCTGAGCGAATTCCAAATTCAACCGAGGGTATGAATCCAAATCGAGGATAAAATCGGGGATGTCCAAGCACTACCACAGCTTCAAATTTTTGACGTCTACACGCTTCCAGCCATTTTTGAACCAGCATGGATTCAATCCCTTGATTCTGCCAACCCGGCAGGACCGCCATTGGCGCCAAGCCCGTTATTCTCAAACCTGAATCAGGATCATGCTGAACCATGCTGAACAAAATATGTCCCCTGATCTGACATTCTTCCTCCGCCACTAAGGAGATCAATTCCAGGTTCGAATGACGCAATTCCTGAAAAATTGTTGCTTCCTCGTCCGTTTCAAAAGCCTCGAGATAAAGCGTTTGGATACCAGAAACGTCCTTGGGTTCTGATGAACGAATGAGGATCGAGTTTTGGGTTTCCAAATAAAATCTCTGTCCTCCTAGAAGGATTCAAGCGGTTTCAAGCTTGTTCCGGAAACCTTCCGGATCGTCCAGACGGCGTTCCAGCCTTCGGCAAAACTGCGGAAATGAAATCTGGTGGCTACTCATGCTTCCCAGATCCTGACTGGTAAATTCCACTGGATCGATCCCTTCCTGCTGAAGCCAACTGACCCAATCCCCGAAGTTTTTGTAGACATCTTCATCTGGAAGCTGAAAAGTAGGATTTTCTGAATCTGATTCCTCTAGATCAAACTCCTTTTCAGGAAGGTTGAGGTCAACTCCGTTTTGTCGAAGTCGTTCGAAAGCCTCCAAAGCCTGTCTGAGTTCTTCAGGCTGGGTTGATTCACGTTCAAGGCGGTGACAGAACTGCACAAAAGAAATTTCATGGCTGCTTGGAATCCTCAGGGGTTTTTGGAAGAAAGAATCCAGTTCCAAATGGATGTCCTCAAGTTGGTCCAGCCAACGGTTGAAGGTGAGGTAGGCATCGTTGAGGGGGACAATTTCCGGCTGGGTTAAGTCTTCTTCTTTTTTTTTCAGTGGCTTTTCTAGATTAGCTGCAACATTCAGCTCGCGTTGAAGCATCAACGTCGCATCGGGTCTGCCCATCAGTCCTGCAACAGCATTAAATCGGGCCCCTGGTCTAGCCGCCTCAGAAATTTCTCTGGCAAGCTGGGGTTTGGAAGGAGTTGTTCCGGATTCGAGATGTCCCATCTGCTGTTGGACATTGTGGATCTGATCCACCAGGCGAGTGAGTTCGGTTTGAAGTGAATCAAGGTCCAGCCCTTCTGCAAGAGAGGCAGAGCTTTTTTTCAACTCCTTTGGGACCAGTTTGATCCTTTGCTTTTGCAGCCAAGAAGGAGTGCAGAGCCGTGCCTGCCATTCCGGATGATGGTTCAGTTGGGATTCACTGGCTTCCAGGAACTTCTGGTAACTGAGAGGACGTTCTTGGGGAAGGTGCGACGGACGGTTCAGCTCAAAGGGACATCCCTGGGCTTGCAGCCAGCTTTGCCATTCCCCCCAGGTTTTGAGTGTTTCGCCTTCAGAAAGCTGATTTTTCAGCTGCTCTTCCAGGGTATTCAGTATTCTACCCATTGCACCAAGATCTATCGGATGAAATTCCCTCCATCAGTTGGAATTGAAAACTCTGCCTCTGTTTCAGACACTGCCTTCGGTTTTTTGCATAAAATCCAGAAATTCTCTGATTTCCCTCCTGTCACCGTAGGTTTCTTCAATGATTCTCAAGGCTTCATCACTTTTTAAATCTGCTCGGAAATAAAGCCTATGTGCTTCCAGGATTTCACTGATGGCTTCTCTAGAAAAACCTTTCCTTTTTAATCCGACGATGTTCACCCCCTTCACTTCAAAACGGTTTCCAAAACCCGTGGAGTAAGGCGGAATGTTACGGTCTATCAAGGAACCTCCACCGGTAAAAACATATGAACCGATGTGAAGAAACTGGGCGATGCCATTTTGACCTCCGAGATTAATATGGTCATCCAGCGTACAGTGGCCACTGAGGCCTGTGTAATTCGAGAGGATGTTATGATTGCCAATATGACAGTCATGCGCGATATGAACGTAACCCATCAGTAAGTTGTGATCACCGATGGCAGTTTGCCCACCCCCGCCTTTGGTTCCACGGTGGATCGAAACTCCTTCTCGAATGATATTTTCGCATCCAATTGTCACCAGGGTTTTTTCGTGACGATACTTCAGGTCCTGCGGTTCTCCTCCGATACAGGCAAAGGGAAAGATAATGTTTTTCTCACCAAGACTAGTCCAGCCATCGAGCACTACGTGGGATTTCAATATGCAGCCATCTCCAATGCTGACATTTGCACCAATATGACAGAAAGGACCAATTTCAACATTTTTGCCGATGACGGCACCGTTTTCTATGATGGACGTGGCATGAATCTGGGACATCTTGTTTGTTCCTTGAATCGGGTTTAAAAACCCGGATGATTAACTTGTTGTAAGTTAGAGGGCATCAGATGATGGATGAGTCAAAGGACTTGAGTATAGTTTTTTGGCTTTCTGCCAAGAATGGATTTTCTTGAATATGACGGATATGTCAAGAAAACACTGTTCTTAATTCCAACAGCAGAACCATGGAATCCAAAACGTTTTTCAGCAAGGTTCATCATTTGCATTCATTGCTTTGATCTCTTTACGTGGAATATCAATCAGAACACGGTTCGCGAACATGTTCAAACGCCAGATAATCATTCTCCTCTCTCTCCTGTGGTGCCATAGCCTTGGAGCAGAAACACTGAGACTCAACAGCGGTGAAACCCTCAAGGGACGTATCCGCGCCATGGACGAGCAGATCCTTTACCTCGACTCAGAACTTACTTCCCAGCAACTCAAGGTGGAACGCTCCGATATTCGCCTGATTGAATTTGATGATGTCATGCGCACCATGACTCGACGTTTTGGGATCGGGCTTTTCTATCGACCTAACGGAAGTGTTGAAGAAATCTCGGTCAAAAATTGGATCTCGCAAACCGATGCGCTGGAACTTTTGATCAGTTATCGTGAAGGGACTTCTAACCTTTTCAGTGTGGAAGCACGATTCAACAGGGTTTTCCTCCAAGAAGGCGAATACGATCTGTATTATGGTGCTGGAGGTGGTCTGATGACGGTAGGTACAAAAAAAGGAACACGGATGAGGGTTTTCAGCGGAAGTGAGATGTTTCCAACTACGAGTCCGAATATCGGGATAGGCATCGAAATAGGATTGATTCGTGAATCAGACGGCCCTAGCACAAAATTTGATTCTTCCAATTCAACTCTGAGCGAGCAAACATTCTACCATGGTTTTACCGCTCGTTATTATTTTTAATACCTCCCATGAGTGGGAAGAAACCTTCCCCACCTGATCTCGAGATCGATTTCCTCGAAACCGGTCATGAAGACCGCTACATGCAGGAAGTTTTCGATCACATCGATCGTGTTCCTGACAAGGAACCACTTCCCAAAATTACCCTTGGTAAAAATAATAAAGAAAAACACGATTCTCCTTTTTCACAACTGAGTGGTGCAGACGAACAAATTGACCTCCACGGAAAAACCCGGGAGGAAGCAATCATGATCGTCCAGAATTTCATTAAAACCTGTCACGCTCAGGGTTTAAGACACGTGCTGATCATTACCGGAAAGGGACAGCATTCGGGAAATCATGGACCTGTATTGAAAACCGCAGTCGTTCAATGGTTGAAAAAAAACGGGCATCCCTACCTTAGGGAATTCCGTGATGCTCCACCACGTTTTGGTGGTTCAGGGGCGATCTGGGTGGAACTGAAATGAGTCGGTTAAAGGAGATCTTTCGTTTCAAGGTAAAGGACGATTCGATTTCCATCGGCTGGTTGAATTTCACCAGAAATTCATACTTGCTGGAGGAGCCGACTTTGATGAAATCCGCTGCCCCTATGAATACCAAATCTGCCAGTCCGTCATTTTTGGTTTATACACTTTGAACAGGACCCTCCATTTTCCAGCAAGCAACGCGTCCAGCCTTCAGGCAGTAGTTCCTTAGAAATGGAAAATTTTGTTATTTGAGATAATCAACATTTCTCAAAGGTTTTTCACTGCTATTTTTAATTATAAAATTAATCGTGTACAACTTCGTTTAAAGATTTGACCAAGTATGAAGAACAAGAGGATGAACTTTTAAAACTTCAGAATGGGAAAGACCACCTCAAGAAAATTGATAGGAGAATATTCAAATACCTATGCATATTGTTTGATGTGAATTTTCAACAGTCTAAGAATGACCTGGTTAGTTTAAACTGACCATTCCTGGAAAAAATGTAATATCAATCTATTGTCAAAACACATCAAATAGAACATTAAGACAACCTATCAAATTTAACCCGTATACATTGAATCAGTGACCTCTAATGGAAAGTATTTAAATGAATAACAAAGAACTTATCGAACGGATGACTTCAAAGCAGCGTTTCGAGGCAGCTCTGAGTGGGAAAGCAGTTGACCGTCCTTGTGCTGCAAGCATCACCTCAGTCATTAATTTTGAGTTGATGGACCTTGTAGGCCAACATTTTCCTGATGCGAATACAGAACCGGAACCCATGGCCGAACTTGCTGCTGGTGCACATGACCTGATGGGCTTCGACAGTGTCATGCCGATTTTCGGAATTGCTCAGGAAGCCACAGCCCTGGGATGTGTTGTAGATTTCAGTGATCCAGGGAATCTTCCCACCCCACAGTTTGCGCCATGGCAAGACGCCAATGCCGAACTCTGTTTACCAGATGGTTTTCCTGATTCATTTTTTGAAGACAAATATATCAAATGTTCTCTTGAAGCCATAAGAATGCTAAAAAAACATTTTGGCGACAAGGTCATGATCCTCGGCAAGGTCATGGGCCCATGGACTCTTTCGTATCATGTCTACAATGTGCAGGCATTCCTTATGGACACATTGGCGAAACCTGAGCGGGTGCGTAAATCCCTCGATCTGCTTTCTCAAGTACCAATCCTCTTTGCTAAGGCTCAGTTGGAGGCCGGTGCAGATGCAATCGTCTGGGCGGATCATGCAACAGGAGACCTGATTCGAAACACCATGTATCGCGATTTCCTACTCTGGCGTCACCAGGAACTGGTTCCCCAGATTCCTGCTCCAGTGATTCTACATTGCTGCGGTAGGTCCATGGACCGAATCGAATTTTTTCGTGAAACGGGATTTGACATGTACCATTTTGAATCAGCAAATCCTGTGGAGAAAATGGTTGAGGCAGCAAAAGGGAAGATCCGATTGGCTGGAAACATCAACAACCCCCAGACCCTCTTGCAGAAGAGCCCAGATGAAGTTCGTATTGAGGTTCAACGAGTGATCGATGCCGGAGTGGATATCATTGCACCAGAATGTGCCGTCCCCCTTCAGACCCCGGTAAACAACCTGAAGACGATTGTCGAAGTATGCCAGAACAATTGAATTGATCCATCTCAAATACCTTCTTGATTGGTCATGGTTTCATTGCATTTCCTCATCCGGATGCAAGGAGGAATAAACATTCAACAACTAGTTCCAGTCAGAAGACACAAATAACACCGAGCATTTCTGCAAACTCGGTAAAGGCATCTGAATAGACCTCACTGTGGAGCACATGTGAATACCATACCTGGTAGGATTCAGATACGGCGTTCATTTCAAAGGAGTTCTGCCCAACCTCATCAAAGCTGAGTTCCAGAACGTGGGTTTGTGTGGTACGACGGATAAGGAAATGGATGGCTTCAATCTCGACCCAGATCCTTGAGGAATCGTAACCCGGCTTTGCAAAAAGGATGGATTATGGTATCTATGAATTCCTAATGAAAAAACTGCTATGAATATTCGGGATTTTGAATACCTTGTTGCGCTGGATGAACTGAGGAGTTTTCGCAAAGCATCCGAGCGTTGTCATGTAACCCAGCCCACCCTGAGCGGCCAGCTGCGTAAGCTTGAAGACTACCTTGGGGTGCTCCTGGTGGAACGGACAAAACGCAAAGTCATGCTGACGCCCGTTGGAAAAGAAGTGGTTCGTCGGGCTCGTTTGATCCTTCAGGAAGTGGAACAGATTGAAGAAATTTCAGTCAGTTTTAAAGATCCGATGCAGGGCAAACTGCGCATGGGTCTCATTCCGACCCTAGGTCCCTACCTGCTTCCTTTCATGATCCCGGCGATGGTCCAGGAATACCCTCGGCTTCAGCTATTCCTTTATGAGGAACAAACCCACATTTTGCTGAAAAAACTGAGTGATGCGGAACTGGATGTGATTATCCTTGCTCTTCCTGTTTCCAGTAGCGGGCTTTCAGAAATCGAACTCTTTGATGAGCCCTTCCTTCTTGCCTTGCCGAGAGGGCATGAACTGAGCATCCAAGACAGCGTATCCCTTTCCGATTTGTCCGAAGAACGGATCCTGCTGCTTGAAGATGGACACTGTTTGAGGGATCAGGCACTGGAGGTCTGCATGATGGCCGGTGCAACAGAAAATCCGGAATTCCAGGGAACCAGTCTTGAAACCTTGAGGCATATGGTTTCGGCAGGAATGGGAGTCACACTGATGCCTTATTACTCTGTCTTTCCTAATTCGGGAAGCAACCCCCCTATGACCTATCTGCAATTTGATGCTCCGGTACCTTCACGGAAAATCGGACTGCTTTTTCGAGAATCTTCTCAGCGGAGAGAGGGATTCTTGAGCATCGCCAACACCATCAGAAGCAGCCTGCCAGACTTCACGAGTATCTGATTTAATTGATAATTCCTGGAATGGAGAGAGTGAAACAGGGGATTTCAACATCCAGGCTTTCCCCCTGATCATTAACCATTTGATAGCTTCCATGCATCGTTCCCATTTCAGTTTTCAGATGGGAACCACTGGTATATTCGAATTCTTCTCCCTCTTCAAGCACCGGCTGTTCACCAACCACACCTTCGCCTCGAACCTCTTCCACCTCTCCGTTGCTGTCTGTGATGACCCAGTGACGACTTAGAAGCTGAAGGGTTTGATTGCCGTGATTTTTGATACGGATTTTATAGGCAAAAACAAAATGGTTATCTTCCGGATTCGAATGTTCCTCCAGGAAGAAGGATTCGGCCTGCACCTCCACGTTTTCAGTGATTTGACTTTCCATTGAGCTTCCCACATTAAATCAAAGCAATGATGCTAGCTCAGGATTTTCAAAGAGCAAATGAAAATCCAATACGATAACCGGCGACTGCTTGTTCTTGTTCCTCGTCCGGGATAACGTGATGCTTCAACTGGTAACTCAATATCACGGAAAAGAGACCATTTCCCATGAAATTCGTTGATTCGGTCAAGATCCATATCCGTTCGGGCCGGGGCGGTTCAGGGTGCACCTCATTCAGACGTGAAAAATACATCCCAATGGGAGGTCCTGACGGCGGAGATGGTGGCAAAGGTGGAGATATATACTTCATCGGTGATCAAAACCGGAACACCCTTCTCGATCTCTCATTTCAGCAACACCAGCATGCCGGTAACGGAAGCAACGGCATGGGAAAGGACCGTCATGGAAAAAATGGTCCGGACCTGAAGATCCCAGTACCGATAGGAACCGTGCTGAAAGATCAGGAAACCGGAGAGGTGTTGCTCGAGGTTCTTGAAACCCAGGAATACCTGCTCTTCCAGGGAGGGCGCGGGGGTCGTGGTAATGCACGTTTTAAAACCTCAACCAATCGAGCTCCCGAACATCATCAGCCTGGAGAAGAAGGCCAAGAATGCTGGCTCCAGCTTGAACTGAAACTGATGGCGGATGTTGGACTGCTTGGATTTCCGAACGCAGGCAAGTCAACCTTCATCAGCAGTGTTTCCCACGCTCGTCCGAAAATCGCGGATTATCCCTTCACCACCCTTGTTCCGCAACTTGGGGTGGTCCGGCATTCTTCAGGAGATGTTTTTGTGGTTGCCGACATTCCTGGAATCATCGAGGGTGCACATCAGGGCAAGGGGTTGGGAGACCGTTTCTTAAAGCATGTCGAACGTACGGCAATGCTGCTGATGCTCCTCGATGTATCTGGATTTGCAGAACATTCCCCACTTGAGGAATACAGGATGCTGCTCCACGAAATCGGAGAATTTTCTGCGGATCTCCTCAACAAGCCAAGAATCATCGGTCTGACCAAGATCGACTCAGTGGAAAACCCCATGAGCCTGAACCCGATCAAAAAGAAACTCGAACAATTTGGGGAAAAGGTGCACCTGGTCTCTTCGGTAAGTCGGGAGGGGCTTCCTGAACTGCTGAATCAACTGGCTTTGGAAGTCGGTTCCATCCGTGAGGACCAATTCAAAACAGGATCCCAGGAAGAAGTGTCATCATGAGTTCCAGCGCTTCCGTGAATCGTGACACCCTGCTTCATTTTCTGAGAGAGAATCAAGGGTCAGAAGTCACACTGAAAGAAGCTGGTGGTGCCTTAAGCCTAACCGGAAGACTGACAGACTTTAGCGAACTTGATCTCTGTGGACGACTGCTGGTGGAATCAGAGCTAAGCATGGAAGCACTGGGGCTTAAGGTAACTCTGACATTGCACGATGAACTTTTGGGAGTACAGGTTTCAGGAGAGGAAAACGCAGGTCCAGCAGATTTTATGATTGCCCGTGAAATCCCTTATCCAAGGCTGGAAATCAAAGATTGATATTGATGAATCCAATTCACCCGAATACCTTTGTGATTCACTGAAGCATAAATCCGCAAAATCCAGGATGGCCGTTGAGGAAAGAAGCCGCATCCATCTCCTTTTTACCTTCTTCGCGGATTCGCAAGATCCTGAGGCAACCACTGAGGGTACCAACTAACAGCCCGTCTCCAACCAAGCCCGGTTCCAATTCTGCATCGATGACCTCAAGTTCCATCAACTGAAGTCTTTTCCCATCGGGACCAAAACAATAGATCCCAGGCCAGGGTTTGAAGGCCCGCAATTTTCGGTCAATCGCCTTCGCATCTTCCTGCATCCAGTCGATACGGCCCTGTTCCTTTCGAATCAGCCTGCAATAAGTCGCCCTGCTATCGTCCTGTTCCACCCCCTTCTGGTTTCCCTCGAGCAGAATGGGTAGTGTTTTTCGTGTAAGTTCAGCACCCTTGTGGGAGAGACGGCTACCAAGACTTTCGGCGCTATCATCAATTCGGATTGCTTCATCCTCTGATTCTGCAACCAAAGGTCCAGCATCCAACCTGAGGACCATCCGTTGAAGGGAAACCCCGGTCGTTAAATCACCTGCTAGAATCGCAGCCTGCACCGGGCTGGCGCCTCTCCAGCGCGGAAGCTTTGAGAAATGAAGATTAAAACATCCACGATCTGGCAGTTCGAGCAGGGATTGAGGCAAAATCTGGCCGTATGCACAAACCAAGTACAAATCTGCTCCTAGTGTTTTCAAAAGCTGGAACGATTCATTGTTTCCTGCTTTTTCTGGAGTAAAAATCGGCAAGCCATGCTCTTGTGCCCACTGTTTGACTGGAGAAGCCAGCATCTGTTTTTTCCTTCCTGCAGGGCGATCAGGCTGAGTCAATACACCACAGACTTCATGATCCGAATCAACCAATGCTTGCAGTGTTGGGATAGCCCATTCCGGGGTTCCCATAAATAGCAGACGCATCATCCTCTAGATTTTTAGTTTATGAAGAATTTGAGATTGACCCGTGTCCTGCACTTTCTCAAGCCCCCTTGGTTGTAGGGAACAATAAATTCGAAAAACAGAAATTTGAGAACTGGACTTTCAAACACCCTATGACAGTACAAGGCTTAATGAATTCTTAAAGCTTGTGGTCTTGGTTACAGCATACTGTAATATTTGGTTTAACTTCAAATATCACCTGCTTAGAACTCTCTGATACTCAAGTGGTTCTGGGATTTCCAACAATCTAGGCCGGGATTTCAAAACTGAAAACCATGGATCTAAAAATTAGCTACAGCACTAAGGGCCTCGAAAATGAAGCTATCGAAAGCCTCATTGTTTTTCTGCCGGAAAAATCCGACACCCGTGCTGCAGGATTGTCGTCCCTTGCCGAGACACAAAAAAAACTCATCAACAGTGCTATAAAAGAAGAGATTTTCAATGGGAAAACTGGTTCCAGTCTTTGTTTGATCACAGGTTCGTCTAAACCTTCGCAACTATTGCTGGTGGGGATTGGAAAGCGGGATGAACTGAATGCTGAGACTTTAAGGCGGGCAGCTGGCACAGCAGGAAAGCTGCTTTCTGGGAGTAAATTAAAATCTGTCGGTGTAATGCTCACCAATGTTTTAAGCACTGCAGGTGGTAAAGAATGTGGTCAATCGGTTAGCGAGGGTTTACAGCTAGGTGCCTACGATTTTAAAAGTTACAAAAGCAGCGTGAACAAAGACCCAAAATATATCAAAATCCGCATCCTCGATAAAGATTCTATTTCGAATTCTAATGCAGTCAAGCATGGTGCATTGAGAGCTGTCTCGGCCAATTTGGCGAGGACTTTGGGGAATACCCCTGGAAATGATATGAATCCTGGGAAACTGGCCGATGAAGCCAAAAAAATTTGCAAAAGCGAAGGGCTCGAATTCAAGGTTCTCGAAGAGAAAGAGATGAAAAAACTGGGCATGGGGATGTTGCTCGGGGTCTCACAGGGTTCGGTCAGTCCTGGCAAATTGATCTTTATGGAATACAAGCACCCTGAAGCAGAAGAGACCCTTGCTTTGGTCGGGAAAGGAGTAACATTTGATTCCGGAGGGATCTCCCTCAAACCCGGCAAGACGATGGATGAGATGAAATTTGACATGTGCGGTTCGGCGGCAGTACTGGGAACGATGAATGCAGTTGCCCAGATGAGACCAAAACTGAATATCATCGGTGTCGTTCCGGCAACCGAAAACCTGCCCGGAGGTAATGCCCAACGTCCTGGAGACATCGTGACTGCTTACAATGGCAAAAAGGTGGAAATCCTGAACACCGACGCTGAAGGACGGCTGATACTTGGCGATGCCCTGAGTTACACGATCGAGCAATACAAACCTGATGCTGTGGTTGACCTTGCAACCTTAACAGGAGCGTGTGTGGTAGCTCTCGGGAATCATGCCTCAGGCGCCCTCAGCAACCATAAAGAATTGATGGAACGGGTGAGCCTTGCAGGAGAAAAGAGTGGTGACCGGGTTTGGGAACTACCAAATTTTCCAGAATACGGAGAATTGCTGAAGGGAAAATATGGCGACCTTCAAAACATCGGGGGACCCTCCGCAGGAACAATCACCGGCGGTAAATTTCTCGAGCATTTTGTTGGAGACACTCCCTGGGTCCATCTTGACATCGCTGGCACCGCCTGGAATGTAAAGTACGTAGATTACCACCCGGCAACTGGAGCTACAGGGGTTGGAGTTCGCTTACTGATTGACCTGATCAGCGAATGGCGACCCTTGAACTGATCCATCCTTCCTTGCTTCAGGCCAGGGCAAAATAAACAACGGCTGATTCAGGGCCACCAACTTCTAAAACAAGGTCTGATGTCCAAAGCTCATGATCCACAGTTTTCGAAGCTGGTCAAAAAGCTCGTCAACACCCAGCGCCCCCAGGTTCTCAAAAGTCTCCTTGAGACCCTGAATCCTGTAGAAATCTCCAACATCCTCCTTCAACTCAAACTCAAGCATCAACTTGCGGTTCTTGAAATGTTGGGCCGTGAGACAGCTTCCGAAGTTTTAACCAATCTCCAGGATTCCTCTTCGGTGCTCGAGAGCATCGTAGAGGAGATGAGTCCGGAGCAGCTTTCAGGTTTTATCGGGGAGATGCCTGGGGATGATGCTGCCGATTTTGTCTCCAAAATGGAAGAAGAGCAGGCCGATGCTTTGCTTGAGACTCTTCCAGAAAAAGAACGAGATACGCTGACCCAACTACTTCAGTACGATGAGGAGAGCGCCGGAGGATTGATGACACCTTTTGTGGTGTCGATTCTCAAAGACCAAACCGTTGGCCAGGCCACCCGGGAAATCCAGACTTATGTCAAGAAACAGCCTCAGTTTCAACTGTTCTACACCGCCTATGTCGTCGATGAATATCGCCACCTGATCGGCACCGTCAGCGTCACCGAACTGCTACTTGCCGACAAACGCACCCTGATCCAAAACATGATGAATCCGGAAGTGGTGGCAGTTGATCAGGACCTTGACCAGGAAGAGGTCCTGCGCCTGGCGAAGGAATATGATTTAGTCGTGGTCCCTGTGATCGATAAACATCTTCGGCTGATTGGCAGGATTACCATCGATGATCTCGTCGATGTAATGGAAGAGGAGCATCATGAAGACATCGGGCATTTTGCCGGCACGGGAGATGAGGAAGTCTCTGAAACATCCGTCATCAAAACTTCGAGGGACCGGCTTCCCTGGCTGCTCATTGGGCTCATCGGCGGCTTCGCTTCGGCACTGTTGATGAGCACTTACGAAAATTCCTTGATCAATCTTCCTGAAGTTGCGTTTTTTATTCCGCTGGTTGCCGCTCTCGGAGGCAGTATCGGCATTCAATCCTCATCGATTGTCGTGAGGGGACTGGCCACTGGTGCAATTCAGACAACGGACCTAGTCGTACGGCTTTCCAAAGAACTCCGCGTGGGTTTTTTGAATGGTATGATCTGTTCTATAGTCTTGGTTGGAATGACATGGTACTTGAGTCAAAACCTGAGCATGGCCCTGACCAGCGGTACTGCCCTGTTGTTGGTCGTCTGCTTTGCGGCGTTGGTGGGTTCCACGATTCCAATCTTGATGAAACGCATGAACATCGACCCTGCATTGGCCACCGGGCCTTTCATTACCACGGCAAATGACATCATCGGCATTGCCATCTACCTTGGAATTACTTTCAACTTTGACATGCTCAGCCTGATCCACTAAGGACCTGAGTAGGTTTCAGAAGAGGGCTTTCATCAATCTTGAAGGCAATAAAGCGCGGAGAACGGCGCAGCCCTGAGTTGTATCTTTCCAGTCTTCGATTTCGAGTTCAAGCCACACGAGGTTGGCCGTTCGAAGACTGGTGCTGCCCGACTGTTGACCAAAGCAAAGCCAATCACAGAAAGACTCCATCCCAGGGTTGTGGCCGACAAACATTACACACTCGAGTTCAGGAGAAAGGGAGTGGGTCAGTTGGAGAAAAACCGACAATTCTGCCAAATAAAGAGGGGGGTATTCTACCAGTTCCGGAGGATTTGAAATTTCCCGGATCACCCCTCTTGACGTTTCAAGAGCCCTTACGGCAGGGGAACTGAAAACCTTTTCCACGGAAGGTTCCATAGCCTCCAGCACCTTACCCATCACAGGGAGAACTTTCTCCCCTCGAGGAGCAAGTGGACGTTCGAAATCAGAATTTTCGGGATGGTCCCAGGATGACTTAGCGTGTCTGAGGAGCAACAGATTTTTCATGGCCCCTCAGGAAACAAGTGAATTCTATTGGTCGGTGGATTCTCCAGAATCAATCGGAGGAGCCGCTTTCTGCTCCAGTTCATCGGATTTTTCTTCAACAGGAATCTGAACGGACTGCGGTTCTGCCTGCTGGTTTGTGGAGGTGCTGGGAAGGGAAGGGACCGCTTCAATTTCACGCACCACAGAATCCCTGGCCGCTTGGGAGGAGAGGTAGGCCAGGCTCAATGATGTGACCATGAAGATGACTGCAACAACTGCTGTCATCTTGCCGACTCCTGTCATTTTCCCACGAACCGAATTCGCCTGTCCCACGCTTCCGAAGGCCGCACCTAACTCCGCCCCTCTGCCCGCCTGAAGCAAGACAAAGAAAATGATTAGGATACAAGCAATGATATGAATGATCAGCAGTAGTGTAAACATCGGTGGTTCAAGTCTTATACATTCGAGGCAGCAATGATGCCTGGGAATTGATCAGTTTTCAAACTCGCACCCCCCACCAGAGCTCCATCGATCTCAGATTGTTCCAACAATTCCGCGGCATTGGCAGCATTGACGCTGCCTCCGTATAGGATGCGTATTTCTGAGGCGACCTGTTCGGTGGCCAATTCCGCCAGTTCACGACGGATGGTGAGGTGCATTGAATTCGCCTGTTGCGAGGTTGCAGTCTTTCCAGTTCCAATCGCCCAAACAGGCTCATAGGCGATGGTGCAGCGTAACTGATCATCAGCAGCCAACCCTGAAAGTCCGTTTTTCAGTTGCTCCACAACCACACTTTCATGCTTTCCGGCTTCACGTTCTTCAAGAGATTCACCTACACAAACAATTGGCTGAATTCCGTGCTGAAGCAACGTACCTACTTTCTGGCGAACGAGCGCATCTGTTTCTGCAAATTGGGCTCGGCGTTCAGAATGCCCAACGATACACCACTTCACCTCCATCTCGTTCAACATGGCTGCAGAGGTTTCACCCGTGTATGCTCCCGAAATCTGAGGATGAACATTTTGAGCTCCCAAGGAAACTGATGTTTCACGAAAACACTCACCCATACTTTGAAGAAGAGAAAAGGGCGGACAGATCACAACTTCCACTGAACTCTCTTCAAGACCGGGTTGCATCGCCTGCAGCAAATCTGCAGCCAGTCCGATGCTACCGTTCATTTTCCAGTTTCCAGCTATCAAAGGTTTACGCATCTTCCCCATAAATGGATGACGTTAACGAAAAAGCATAACCTGTTTTTATATCAAACTATGTTTTATGATACAAGTTTTTCCAGATTGTTGGAATCCCTTGATGGAGATTGTCTTTAATGGAAATTTCGGTACATCTATGCAATCCTTTGCTTTTTACACAGTAATTAAAGCAATGAATCAAGAAATCAAAGAGCGTTTTCTTCAGTTGAGGGAAAATATCGACGAGGTTGACGAAGAACTTTTGAAGGTACTCAACCGTCGTGCAGAGTTGGTAATTGAAGTGGGACAGATCAAACAAAAAGAAAATATCCAAGTTCTTGACCCAGACAGGGAATCACAGTTGATGGCGCGTCTGTCCACTCTCAATGATGGGCCCATAGAGGATGAGATGCTCAAGGATATATTTCAATCCATCATCGACATTCTGAAAAGACTGCAAGTCTGAAAAAATTATGCCGATGAAAACATATTTGCGACTTAGAGGATTTCCAACAATTCCACTTCGAAAATCAGTGTCGAGTTCGGTGGGATAACATTTCCTACGGCACGAGCTCCATACCCCAGTTCTGGAGGAATGGTCAGTTCCCATTTGTCTCCAGGCTTCATAAGCATCAATGCTTCTGTCCAACCTCGGATTACACCATTGACTGGAAAAGTCGCTGGCTGTCCACGCTTGTAGGAACTATCGAATTCCGTACCGTCCTCAAGCCTGCCACGATAGTGCACCCGTACCTGACTTTGTTCGACAGGAGAGCTTCCTTCCCCTATTTGCAGGATAAGGTATTTCAGCCCGCTTGAGGTTTCAACGGTTTTTCCAACCAAAGAATCTGTCTCATCCTGGACCTTTAATTCTTCAGATTCGGATTCAGACTCGGATGTATCTTTCTCAGAGGATTTGTTCATGGAAGTGTTCGTATCTGTTTTAGGCGGATCTTTCTGCATCATTGAGTATGTTCCAACTGCTGCAAAAATGACTGCAGCTGCAAGGATCGTAAGAATTGGCTTTTTATTTTTTGACATGTTCGCCCATTGAAATTTGATTGAGACACATCTTCTATTAACTGAATGATCACCTACAAATCAAATCCTATAAACTCCTTGGTAAATTATCGGATACCCCAGAATGAAACACTGGAGATAGTATGAAATTTCATCTCTTTCGGTTAATGAATCTATCTCAATTTGGAGGGACCATGCAAAAACTTGTTTCATTCTGGACCATTTCATTGTGCATGTTGTTATTCGGAAGTGCCGTGCATGCCTTCACCCCACTGGTGGAAGCCGAGTGGGTCAAAGGTCAAATAGGTAAGAAGGGAATCGTCATGCTCGATTTGAGAACCCTTTCTAGCTATCAAAAGGGGCATGTACCTGGTTCGATTTTCACCAATTACAGCAAAGATGGATGGCGTACAAAAAACTCCGAAGGGACTGTAGGGATGCTTCCCCCTGTAGAGCAGATCAGCAGTCTCATCGGCGGCCTTGGGATCGATAATGAAGACCATGTGGTGCTGATCCCCTTTGGCACCAGTTCAAGCAAAATGGGAACAGCAACACGCGTTTACTGGACTTTCAAGGTGCTTGGGCATGATAAAGTATCGATTCTGAATGGCGGTATGGCTGCCTACAAAAAAGCAAAAAAACCGAAATATCCCCTGGAAACCGAATCCCGTTCTCCACAGCAAAAAACCTTCAATGCCCGATTGAAGAAAGAATGGGTGCTCAGTAAAGACGAGGTCAAGCAGGCTTTCGACAACGGACAGTTGTTCGTGGATAGCAGAACCGATGATCAGTATGTGGGGTTGAACAGACATCCTAAGGCTAAAGCAACCGGGACGATTCCAGGTTCCCGGAATGTTCCCCAGGACTGGCTGACCATCGACGGCAAAGGGACATTCCGAAATATACCAGCACTCCAGCAGATCATGAAAAGCCAGGGGGTGCCCGATCAGGGGTCCGTGATCGCATTCTGTAACACAGGCCACTGGTCAACCCTGGATTGGTTTGTCATGAGCGAACTTCTGGGAAACAAGGATGCCAGAATGTACGACGGTTCCATGCTGGAGTGGACGGCAGCCGGGATGCCCATGGAGGTCAAAATCAAACAGTAAGCCGGACACCCCCAGACGATGCTTCCGGTCGGTGGGTCATGCAGCGTTGGCGGAGGCCTGCTTTCGAGAGGGAAGTTCCTTCATTTGCAGCCCCACCCGCTCCATGAACCCTGAAAGGGATTGCTTCACGAATTCGACATCGCCTTTGTCCTTGAAAACAATCCCCAGGGTCGCCTCGATCATCTCCTGATCGAGGTGATCCTGATGCAGGGCGACTAGCGCACGAGCCCAGTCCAAAGTTTCAGCCACACCGGGGACCTTTTCGAGTTTCTCCTCTCGGATCATTTCCATGAAAAGGCAGATCTGCTGCCCGAGGCTTTCGTCTATCCCCGGGACTTTGGACCGGACGATGGCCAGTTCCTTGTCGAATTCCGGATAATCAAGCCAGAGGTAGAAGCAGCGACGCCGTACCGCGTCGGAAAGTTCACGGGTACGGTTGCTGGTAAGAATCACATAAGGCGGGTCTGAAGCACGGATGGTTCCGATTTCAGGAATGGTAATCTGCCATTCGGACAGGATTTCGAGCAGGAAACTCTCGAATTCCTCATCCGATCGATCGAGTTCATCGATCAGCAGTACTGGAGGTTGAGGATGCATCAATGCCTGCAGCAAAGGGCGTTTGAGTAGGAAGGTCTCGCTGAAAATGGAGTTTTCTTTTTCCTCCAGGGTCTTTTCACTTTTTTCATCAAGCTTGATGTGAAGCAGTTGACGCTGGTAATTCCACTCGTAAAGCGCCATGTTTGCATCAAGTCCTTCATAACATTGAAGTCGGATCAGGTCTGTGTTCAACGCTTTCGCCATGACTTTGGCAATTTCTGTTTTTCCTACCCCGGCAGGCCCCTCAATCAGTAGAGGTTTATGGAGGGTTTTTGCCAGATAGACAGACATCAAAATGCTGGGATCAGCAACATAATCCTGTTCTTCCAGCATCTTTTGTATTTTTTCGGTTTCTTTTTGAAACATGAAGGTCATTCAGGAAGATGTTGGGGGTTCAGTTTTAGGTTGATGGTATTTCTCTGCACATTCATCGAAGGCATACCAGGCCAGGGCAATACATTTAAGGCGGCTTTTGTGGGACTTGAGGTTCATCAGAGGGAGCAGGTTCTCCAACTCCCCGTTATCTTCGGAGTCTTGATCAAGAAGACCGTTTTGAAAAACTTTGGATAATGCCGAAGCATGACCCATCGATTTTCCCCGGACTTCCTCACTCATCATGGAGGCCGATGCCTGACATACCGAACATCCACGGACCGTCGTTCGGCAGTCTTCAATCAAATCCTCTTGAAGTCGGAGTTGCAAAACCAATTCGTCACCACAAAGAGGATTATAAGCCGCTGCCTCAAAATCAGGATTTTCTATCGTTCCCCGATTACGTGGATGCCGTGCATGATCAAGGATCACACCCTTATAGATAGCTTCGTTGGACATGGTTTACTGAAGCAAATTTCTTACATTCTGAAGGGATGATACAAGTCTCAGGATCTCTTCTTCCGTGTTATACACCCCCACACTCATCCTGACCGTGGATTGCTGTCCAAGCCTGGAGTGGAGCACCTGGGTACAATGATGTCCAGCTCTCACTGCAATACCGCTTTCATTGAGAACCTGGGCCACATCATGCGGGTGAACTCCAAGCAGATTGAATGCTATGACCCCAGCACGTGACTCCCCATTGAGGGGTCCATAAATTTCCACATCCCTCTCTTTGTCCAATCGGTCCAGTGCGATCCTAGTGAGTTCTGCTTCATGGTTTTTTATTGAATCAAAACCCAGGTCATCGATGAAGTCGATTGCAGCCTTCAACCCTGCAGCCTGGGCAACGGGTGGAGTACCTGCTTCAAATTTGGAGGAACCATGTGCCCAACTGGAATCAAACCGATCGACTTTAGCAATCATCCCTCCACCTGTTTGCCAGGGCTCCATTTCCTGCAAACGATTCTTTTCCACCCAGAGCACCCCTATCCCGGTTGGACCGTATAGTTTGTGACCCGAGAATGCCAGGAAGTCACAATCCCATTCCTGAACATCGATTGACATTCTAGCTATCGCCTGAGCCGCGTCAACAAACACGGCAGCACCTTGAGAATGCGCCCTTTCCACAATTTCTGGAATCGGGTTGATCGTACCAAGAACATTAGAAATTGCGGTTAGNGACAAAAGCTTCACTTTGCGGCTGAGATGTTGATCAAGCGCTTTCAGGTCGAGTCGTCCCTCCGAGTCTATGGACCAGTAATCAAGCTCCAGCCCATTCATCTTGCTGAGTTGTTGCCAGGGAACCAGGTTGGAATGATGCTCCATCTCCGTGACCAGGATCCTGTCTCCAGGATTCAGCTGATGTAAAGCCCAGGATTGAGCGGCCAGGTTCACGGCTGCGGTGGTACCACTGGTAAAAATCACTTCATCAGGAGATTCTGCATTCAACAACTTGGCAGTCGAAATTCGCGCATCTTCATAACACTCAGTTGCTTCTTCAGCCAAGGTGTATACCCCACGGCTCACATTGCTGTTTGATTGATGGTAAAAATCCACCATCGCCTGGACAACCGAGTCTGGTTTCTGGGTGGTTGAAGCATTATCCAGATAGGCCAAAGGATGACCTTGGATCCTACGGTTCAGGATCGGGAAACAGTTGCGGACTTGAAGAAGCTTTTTCAAATCGTCGGGCGAGGCATCTGATGGATCGGACAAGGGTTTCTCCAATACCTCCGTTTCTTCAGACAGCATCAACATTCACCTGCTTGACATCCATCATCGTGCTTCCACTTCCTCCCCTGCGGATGGAAACCATTTCAGCAACAATGCTGAGAGCGATTTCCTCAGGCGTGGTGCCACCAAAATCCAACCCCGCTGGTGAGTGTACACGCTTAAGATCAGACTTTGGGACTCCCTCATCGAGAAGATATTGAAAAACAAGCTTGGAGCGTTTGGTGCTGGCCACCAATCCGATATAGGGCCCNTGCCCCTNCAGGGCTTTTTTGATGGAATGCTGATCTCCTTTATGCTGAGTTACGACCACCACATAGGTATTCGGTCCCACTTCAAGTTGTTTGAAATCCGGATCACTGGTGATCAGACGATCGGCATTGGGAAATCGTTCCCGGACGGCAGTAGGGTCATTGATCGTCACCATAAAATGCATCAGATGGGCAAGTTCCGCCAGTACTTCCGCAATCCTTCCATGTCCTACGAGATGGAGTTCCGGATGAGGAAGATAGGGCTCCACATAAACATCAATCGTCCCACCGCATGGCATCCCGACTCCGAGGACTTCATCATCGAGGTCCAGGGGAACAATTCGGGTCTGACCGTCTTTAAGGGAATCCATAGCAGCATCTCTGACCGCTTCTTCCGCACAACCTCCGCCAACCCACCCGTAGAGTGTTTTTCCATGTGAATCAATGATCGATTTGGCTCCCGGTTTGGCAGAGACGGATCCTGTGATTCGAATCACGGTGGCTACCACAAAGGGAACTTCCTTGGCGTTCAGCTGATTAAGTTTTTNAAAAAATTCTGTGGACATGAACCCTATTCTGGTTTCAGTAAATTATACTCTTGGGGTGTGTCNACGTCCTCAAACATATTTGCATCGTCAACGGCAACTTCTATCATCGAGTCCCTGTGGGATTCAATCAAAGCTTTTCCTCCTTCTCCCTGATGATCAAGCAATCTTTGTTTAAAGGTTTTGGAAAAAATCACGGGATTCCTTCGAATCCCATCACAGACCGGGAGTACGATCAAATCCTTTTCAGAACCATAATGTTTTCGAAACTGCTCGATCAGTCGGTTCACCAGACTCAGGGAAAGTTTGGGCTGGTCTCCCAAAAAGATCATCCAGCCTTCCGATTCCGGTGAGATTTCCATGATCCCAGCCTGAATTGAAGACAACATCCCCTTTTCGAATATCGGATTATCAACAAACTTTACATCCAGAGATTGAAGAGCATTTTTGACTTTGAGGGATTGATGACCAAGGACCACGAGCACCTCGTCCGCATGACTTTGAGTACAGACCTCAACCAAATGCCTGATGATGGTTGCATGGTTCCATGGAAGCAGGAGTTTGTTCACTTCTCCCATCCTGCAGGAACTTCCAGCCGCAAGAACAATGATTGAAATCTTCGGCAATGGCTTCAGACTGATCCTTTACCCTTTGAAAAGTCCCTTGACCGCAGTCCAGGCGAGAGAACCACCATCNAGGGCTTGTGGATCATTGNCTGTCACTTCTTGAGAAACTTCATCTCCCNNGTCCAGAAGCGCAGTGAAATTGGTTGCCCATTGGCCGAACATTTTGTTATTTACTGCAACAATCATCCTNGAACCAAACTGGGCCAGTTTACCTGTGATGGAAAGGGTCATGCTNCTCTTCATCAAGGTACCACCACTTTCAATTTCCGAAAGAAGGATATTCATGCTCATGCTGGCACCGCCTTTTCCACCAGTGTCTAAACCTTTACCCTCCATAGTGAGTTCATAATTCGCTTCTTCAAGTTGGGTGAAACTTGCTTCTCCATTGAATTTAGCAGTGACCGGTCCGATTTTAATTCCTATTTTCCCTTTGAAATTGCGTTCATCAATTAGTTCAGTCAATTCCGCTCCGGGAACTGAAACTACCATCTTTGCGGGATCAGTCATCACCGACCATACTGTCTGTGGATCCTGCTTCAGTTGAAGTTCTTTATCTGCTTTGACTTCCATAAGTTTATTTAATGAGGTTGTTGATTGAAATATTTAACCGCTGGAACCGAGCATANGCAAGAATGGAAATAAAAGTATGAAATGGTCCATTTCCATGAATCTGGAAACTTAACCTGCGACCAGAAATGTTTGCGGGGCTTTTTCAAACTTGGTTTTACAGCCACTACAGCAAAAGTAGTGGTTTTGACTTTCCAGAACACTGACATAACGGGCATTTTCAACACGAACTTCCATNCCACAAACCGGATCGACAGCTTTTTGCACATCGACTGGATTCTCGACTGATTTAGTGGGTTCTGCTCTCAGAGTTTGGACAATTTCCGCAAGGATGCTCAAGGCAATTTCTGAAGGAGTTCGAGCGTTGATATTGATTCCAGCAGGGTTATGAAGTTGTGATAATTTGCCGGAACAAACTCCTTCTTCAGCCAATTCATTTTTAAGCGCCTCCATTTTCTTCAGACTGCCGACAAATGCACGATAGGAGACGGATCTGCTGAATGCGGCTCGAAGAGCATCCAAATCTCCTTCACCTTGTGTACACACAACAAGGAAGGTTGGATCTTCAAGGTTGAAGGATTTCAGATCAAAACCTCTCGAGACCCTTTTGCCCTCTTCATTGGTTTCAGCAAAGCGGGTTTCGGTGAGCCAAAGGGTCTCATAATCCAAATTGGCTGAAAGCTTCAGCAGATTCTGTCCTACTGGCGAATCCCCAAAGACCACGACCAGGGGTTTTGGAAAAACTGGTTCAATATAAACACTCAAGGAACCTCCACTATGACAGGTCATTTGAAAATGTTTGACTTCTACACCCTCGGCCGATTTCGTCTGCGGATCGATGCTGATCAACCTTGAATGCCCGGAATTCATCAAAGCAAGTGCCTCTTCAATGACAATCGGGTGGGTGCATCCTCCTCCGATCCAACCATGGATACTCCCATCAGCACGAATGATGGCCTTGTCTCCGGTTTTACCCGAAATAGGTGTTCCATGCTGAACAACCATTGCAGTAGCAAAGGTTTCTCGGGCGTTTTTAAGCTTTAGATACTCAAGAAAAAATTCCTCAAGCATTTTAGATTTTCATGAATGGATGGGCCCAGGAAATCATACAGATCCCGGAGCCATTTTCTGCTCCGGGAAATTGGTATCAGGCGGCAGCCCCTTTTTCCTTAAGGACCTGCCAGACTTTAAAGGGTGTGATGGGAATATCCATATTCACCACACCAAGATGGGAAAGAGCATCGACGACAGCATTTGCAATTGCTGGAGGTGCTCCCACAGTAGGAGATTCAGCAACTCCTTTTGCCCCTAAAGGATGGTGAGGGCAGGGAGTAACGGTTTGGTCTGTTTCCCACTTTGGTGTTTCAACCGCCGTTGGAAGCAGGTAATCCATAAAATTTCCATTCAGGATGTTGCCTTGTTCATCATAAATCAGTTCTTCATACATTGCCGGAGCAAGTCCCTGAGTTAACCCTCCATGAATTTGACCTTCAAGGATCATGGGATTGATGATATTGCCACAATCATCAATGGCCACGAAGCGACGAACATTTATGACACCCGTTTTTCTGTCGATGTCAACAACGCAGATATAGGAACCAAAAGGAAAGGTCATGTTCGGAGGATCATAATAATGAGTCGCTTCCAATCCAGCTTCCATTCCTTCAGGATGATTGGTGTATGCAGCAAAGGCGATATCCTGAATCGTTTTCGACTGTTCAGGAGAACCCTTCACATAGAATTTACCAACTTCCCATTCCAGGTCTTCCTCACTGACTTCCAAAAGATGTGCCGCAATCTTACGGGCTTTATCACGCACTTTATACGCTGCTTTGGCCGCCGCGGCTCCGGCAGTGGGAGTACTACGACTGGCATAAGTCCCAAGTCCGTAGGGCGCGGTATCGGTGTCCCCCTCCTCGACCTGGATATGTGCTGCAGGAATGCCCAATTCTTCGGCAAGGATTTGGGCATAAGTCGTCTCATGACCCTGCCCCTGGGATTTAGTTCCAAATCGTGCAATGGCCTTTCCAGTAGGATGAATGCGCACCTCACAACTATCGAACATTTTGATCCCCAAAATGTCGAAGTCTTTCGAAGGACCTGCACCAACGATCTCGGTGAAGGAAGAAATACCGATGCCCATCAATTCTCCACGGGCACGTTTTTCGACCTGTTCTCTTCGTAAATCATCATAACCAATCTTTTCCATCGCCAGTTTCAAGGCTCTCGGATAATCACCACTGTCATATTCCCAACCGAGGGCAGACTGGTATGGGAATTCATCAGGCTGAATAAAATTCTGCATCCGAAGTTCCGCAGGATCACGCCCAAGTTTCTGTGCGAGCACATCAACAATCCGTTCAATCGCATGAACTGCTTCTGTAACTCTAAAGGAACAGCGGTATGCGACTCCGCCAGGAGGCTTGTTCGTGTAATAGGCATCCATTTCAGTAAAGGCCGTTTTGATGTCATACGAACCCGTACAAATGGAAAACATACCTGCAGGATATTTCGATGGATTCGCTGCAGCATCTGTATATCCATAGTCCGCAATGGTTTTGATCCTCAGTGCTTCCATTTTTCCACTGTTGTTGGCAGCAAGTTCGACACCCATGTGATAATCCCTGGCAAATGAATCGGCCTGCAGGTTTTCTGAACGATCCTCGACCCATTTGACCGGTTTTCCAATCACCACCGAAGCAGCAATAGCAATCACATAACCCGGGTACACCGGAACTTTTCCACCAAATCCACCTCCAATGTCAGGAGCAATGATACGGATTTTCTCTTCAGACAGTCCCACATGTCCTGCAACAAGGGCAACAACTGTTCGGATGGCATGTGGAGCCTGAGTTGTCATCCAAACCGTCAGTTTACCCTCTGCCGGATCAAAGGATGCGACACATCCACAAGTTTCAATTGAGGCCACATGAATCCTGGGAAGATAAATATTTTCTTTAACAACCACATCGGCATTCTGAAACACCTTTTCTGTGGCTTCCCTTTCACCGGTTTCCCAATGCCATATAAGGTTGTCGGTTTTACCTTCCTTATCCGGACGCAAGACCGGTGCATCGGGTTCCATGGCCTTGAAAGGGTCCACAACGGCCTGCATCGGCTCATACTCGACCTCAACAGCTTCTACTGCATCAGCAGCAATATAACGGTCATCGGCAATCACAGCGGCAACCTCCTGGGACTGATACATCACGGTATCCGTTGGAAGAACCATCTGTGTGTCCGACATCAACGTCGGCATCCAATGCAGGTTGTATTGTTTGAGCACATCACCGGTGATCACCGCATGAACTCCTGGAATGGCCATTGCGGCATCGGTATTGATGCTTTTGATTTTCGCATAGGCATAAGGACTTCGTACAATATCCATATGGAGCATTCCCGGAAGTACGACATCATCCGTATATTTCCCTTGCCCCCTGATAAAGCGGGCATCTTCTTTTCTTTTTACACGGTGTCCTATCCCACCGACTTCCGGACTGGTTTTAGGTCCGTTCATGCGACCTCCTTCTGCATTTTTTCTGCTGCGTTCTGTATGGCTTTGACGATATTGACATAACCGGTGCAACGACAAAGATTTCCTGAAATTCCCCAGCGGATTTCTTCCTCACTTGGGTTAGGATTTTTTTCAAGGAATTCTGTGGCTCGCATAATCATTCCTGGGGTGCAGAAACCGCACTGAAGGCCATGTTCCTCATGAAAGCTCTCCTGAAGCGGATGCAGGGCTCCTCCACTTTCCATACCTTCAATGGTCTTCACTGATCGCCCATTCGCCTGAACCGTGTAAACGGTGCATGATTTCACTGAGCGACCGTCCATCAAAACGGTGCAGGCCCCGCAGCTTGATGTGTCACAGCCAATATGGGTGCCGGTCATCTGAAGTTCTTCCCGAAGAAAATGGACCAGCAGCATCCGTGAATCAACCTCCTTCGTAACAGTCGTTCCGTTGATATCTATGGTGACGGTATGTTTGGACATGATCAGCGGCTCCCTTCTGCACGTTGGAGAGAAAGTTTAATGGCTCTTTGGGTCAGTTCGTTGACCAATGCCCGTTTGTATTCTGCACTGCCTCTCAGGTCTTCCATCGGCTCAGAATCAGCAGCCGAGAGGCGTCCTGCTTCAGCAATCATGTTTTCGTCAGGATTTTTACCCTGCAGCAATTGTTCTGCACTCGATGCCCTAATCGGAGTGGAGCCAACGTTGGTAAGCCCTATGCCTATTTTCTGGATGGAACCGCCTGAATCGATATTCAACTGACAGGCAACAGCAGCTGCAGCATAATCACCAACCTTTCTTTCTATTTTCAGATAGGCTCCGCCACTGCCAGAGGGAGGTGAGGGAATTCTGATTTCTGTCAGGATTTCCTCGGGTTCCAAGGCGGTAGTGAAGAAATCTGGGAAAAAATCATCGATCCCGATCTCCCGGCTGCCATTGGGACCTTCTACAACAACGTTCGCACCAAGTGCCAGCATTGTAGCTGGATGATCATTGGCAGGATCTCCATGTGCCAGATTACCTCCAACCGTTGCCACATTTCTTACGGATGGATCCGCAATCATTTTTGCTGTGTCCAGCAATAGAGGATATTTTTCCCGCACAATCTGAGACTCTTCCAGAGATGCTTCCCGGGTCATCGCTCCAATTCGAAGTTGTCCTGATTCTTCAAGAATGTAATCCAACCCTTGGATTCCACTTATATCAATCAAATACCCCGGTTCGGATAAACGCAGTCTCATTGCAGGTATCAGACTATGGCCTCCTGCCAGAATTTTTGCTTCCTCTCCATGCTTTTGCAGCATCGCTATCGCATC
The DNA here is from genome assembly GCA_002683785.1 of Deltaproteobacteria bacterium. GTDB lineage: Bacteria > SAR324 > SAR324 > SAR324 > NAC60-12 > UBA1014. The sequence continues at coordinate 23,176 of NYUB01000091.1, read as the reverse complement.
TGAAATTTTCGATGGAGTCAAATATTCAAAAGAAGGTGGGATCATGGGCTCTCCTCAGCTTGGATGGATATTGTTGAATCAATATCTTCAAAAAGTAGATTCTTGAAACTAGATATCAAGATGTACAGAAAACCAAATATCTTTTTATCTAAATTTAACTGCAAGCTTTAATGAAAAATTCTAAAGCTCTGAAAAAAAATGGATTTTTTTTATAATCTACTTGGTACCGAAAATACGGTCCCCAGCATCACCAAGTCCTGGCATGATGTAGGCGTGATCGTTGAGTTTTTCGTCGAGAGCAGCGGTATAGATTTTCACATCGGGATGGATTTTAGTAAAATATTCAACCCCTTCTGGTGCGGCCAGGAGGCAGACGAAGCGGATGTTGGCCGCTCCGTTCTCTTTGATGCGGGTTACCGCGGCAGCTGAGGAGTGTCCTGTCGCCAGCATCGGATCAAGGGCTATCACCAAACGCTGGTCAATCAATTCAGGAAGTTTGAGATAATACTGTACTGCGACAAGGGTTTCGGGATCGCGGTAAAGCCCAATATGCCCAACCTTTGCAGAAGGGACCAGATCAAGGAATCCGTCCAGAAGGCCGTTTCCTGCCCGAAGGATGGAAACCAGGCAAAGCTTCTTGCCTTCCAGAAACGGTGCATTCATTTTCATCAAAGGAGTTTCAATTTCCTTGGTGATGAGTGGCAGGTCCTTGGTCACTTCATAGGCCAACAGGGTACCGGTTTCCCGAATGAGAATCCTGAAACTTCTCGTCGAAGCCTCTTTATCACGCATCAGAGAGAGTTTATGCTGTACGAGGGGATGGTTGATGATCGTCAGGTTCTCGTGCATGTTTCCTTTATGCGCTTAAGTTGATGAAGAAGAAAATGAACCTTTTCCCTGCCTGCCAGGATACAGACTAAGAGAATAATTTGTTAAAACGATACAATTCCGATAAAACAAAGCAATGTTGCTTAAGGCAGCACCATTCAAATCACAAACTTTGCTTTTTAGCTTCTTGACGTACTTCTGATTCCAATCTTCCAAGCGGATAATCTTCAAGATCCACGAATTTCATCAAATCAGCCAGAGTGGGGTGGACTTCCTTGACCCTTAAATACATCTGCTGGGCGATTCTGCGATAACCAGTGTGCCCCTGGGGTACGCTTCTTAATTCCGTGAGCCAGCTGAGGGACCTCAAATTGATTTTCACGAACCAGCGGATACGGTACCCCATGGGCACAACATATTGTGCTTCATGGGGAAAATCTTTCAGAAGGTTCTCATAGACTTCTGCGGCCTGGAGCATAGCATCGTCAAAAATGCTTCCTAATCCAGCTTCCTCGATTTCTTCTGGTTTTTCATAGCCGTAACTTGTGGAAAGCAATTGCCTCTCCTGAGTCAGCATCCGATGACGTTGGAGATCCCTGTAAATTCCATAATCTCCAACGAGATCAAAAGTGTAGAAAGGCATTTCGAGGCCACGACCGGGTTTGTCCCTCCGATTCAGCCTCAATTTGGAATATTCCTGAATCAATTGCTTTTTTTGATCCTCGGGAAGTGCAGCCAACTTCTGCAGCAGTTCTTGAAGGGAAGCATGACTGAACGGATAAAGCAGGGCTGCCAGCAGACGGTCTTCCGCGTTTGTATCGAATTCGACAAGACGGACTTCCATGTCCTGTGGAGGAACCGATTCGATGGAAAACTTTTCCGAATAAAAGTCATTCAGGAGCCCCTTTTGGAAGTTTGTATAATCCTCATAGTCCTGAAATCTGGGATGATTACGGTCAGCACGGCGGATGAAAGAGGGGATCACTTTGGAAAGTTCATCAAACGATGACTGACCTAGGTCACGGTTCTCCTGAAGGGGGTCCAGTCGAAGTTTTCGGATCAGTGTCTCAAAAAAACGCCCGTTTCCAAAAATGCCCATGTTGGTCTGCGTCGCGGCTGGGAGCAGTCCTCGTATCAGGTCATAGCCCCTCGCTTTAACGGAACGTTCATAAGCTGCTTCGCTGGTTCCATCTTCACGAGGCAAGAGCTTTCTCACATGGGCCCAAATCGGGTCACAAAGTTTGACATAACTGTCAAAAAGGTGGTCACAGGCTCGGGTGTAGTGCTTTGCATAACCCGAATCCATCAGTTTTGGATCCCGATAATATCGGTAACGACCATCGTGCTTCTCGCTGAAACTCACATAGCGTGTTGATTTTTCAAGCGGCGAACCTCCAATCCGGGCATCTTCCAAAACCTTGGTGGCAAGCATTGAAATATTTTCCAGCGCAAGATGAGCTCCTCCCAGTTCTCCAATTGAATCGTCTCCGTAGCCATCGAGGATACGATCGTAAAATTTTCTTGCACGCTCGATGGCTAATTCTGAACTTTCCCGGCTGGTGGTCTTCCCTGAATTTCCCTGAATTTCCCTGAATTCTGAATCCTCAGAAAGGACAAACTCCTTGAGCAACAGGTTTCGCAAACCCAAAGTGGATCTTGAATAACGCGAAAAGAGTGCTCCCTTGATAACTTCAGGAAGGTTCGTCAGAACGAAGACCGAGCGGTCGGTATTCGTGACGTAGGGTTCAAGCAGAGCTTTCTGCTCTGAGGTGAAGGATTCTGATTGGCCCATAAAGGATTCCCCCGGCTGAGCTCAATTAAAAAAAGGAAGGAGGCCCTTGAAGGAACCTTCAACCACCAACACGCTCAGGCTGCCGGGATTCCTTGAGAGTTGGGCAATGCAGTTTCGGAACTGTCCGGGCGGGGAAGATCCTCATCAGCATATTTGGGCGACTCATGCTGTTTGGGATCATATTCGTCACGCAAAAGATCCCGTGTAAAATCAAAAGTTTTTCTGGACGAATAAGCCATGGCGACCACTCCGGTGTCCATCCTTATCGCTTCCTTGGGACATGCTTCGACACAAAGACCACAAAAAACACAGCGAAGCTCATCAATGTCGAAACGAAACGGGTATTTTTCTATGGAAAGGTCTGGATGCTCTCCTGCCTCGATGTGTATGCACTTGGAAGGACAGACGGTCTCGCACATATAACAGGCAACACATTTCAGAAAACCATCATTCTTCCGTGTAAGACGATGACGTCCGCGCCACCGCATTGAAATCGGTCTCTTCTCTTCGGGATAATTGATCGTCACCACATCCTTCGAACCCAAAAGGTTACGGAAGAAATGTTTGACCGTCAGTCTAAGACCACCGAATGTGGCCGGGATGTAGAATGCTTCTTTAACCCCGTCGACCCGTTTGACCTGTTTGACTTTCAGTTCCATGGCAAATGATTTTGAAGTGTTTACATGAAGGCCAGGATCACTACTGCTGTCAAAGCCGTATTTGCCAGCGAAAGCGGAAGCAATTTCTTCCAGCCAAGAGCCATGGTCTGGTCGAATCGGAATTTTGGCAGGGTCCAACGGAGTTGAATCTGCATCCAGCAGAAGAAAATGGTAACGATACTGAATTTCATCACCTGGAGAAGAGTCACCAACCACTGAGGAGCACTTTCCCAGAGATGGAGCCAAGGTACATGGTAACCACCGAAAAATAGCGTGGTTGTCAACACCGCCACAGCTGCCACTGCAATGTATTCCGACAGCATGAACGCACTCCACCGCATTCCTGAATATTCAAGGAAGTATCCTGCGACGATTTCTGATTCGCCTTCCGGAGCATCAAAGGGAGCCCGCTTGGTTTCTGCAATCAAGGCTGTGAAGAACAGAATAAAACCCAGAGGTTGTGTGAATACCCCCCACATAGGTATCAGGTTGCCGAACCAATATTCATTCTGTCCATCGACAATTTCACTCACACGAGTTGAACCGTAAACCATAAAAATGCCCATCAAGGCAAGTCCCATAAAGACCTCGTAAGAGATCATCTGTGCTGAAGCCCGCGTTCCGCCAAGAAGTGCAAATTTACTGTTGGAACTGGTTCCAGCAAGCACAGCTCCATATACACTGAGGGAAGTGATGGCAAAGATGAAAAGCAGTCCAGGTTCAATGTCCGTTACCTGAAAAGTAAAATCTCCTATCGGCCCTGCAATTGGGATGATGGCAAAAGTCGCTACTCCTGCAATCATTCCAAAGAAAGGTGCAATCAAGTACAAAAAACCGTTTGCACCCTTAGGAATCGTGTCTTCCTTGAAAATCGATTTCAGACCGTCAGCTGCAAGATGAAGCAGACCATGACCGGTATAATTACCAATGTTGGCTCGATTTGGCCCCACCCTGTCCTGGATCATTGCACTCCATTTACGTTCCATCAAGGTAAGCACGGTACCTAGAGGCATCGCAAACAGGAGGATGATGAATACAATTTTCAGGATCGACTGAACCAGTGGGATGGACAGGATTTCAATGATGATTTCCATTTGTTTTCTTAATTATCGGTCCAGTTCTCCACCAATCATATTGACGGATCCAAAAATCGGGACGATATCTGCCACATAATGCCCTACTGTCATTGCAGGCATGGCTTCAACATAATTGAAGCATGCAGGCCTCATACGAACACGAACTGGATCTCCGCTACCGTCAGAAACAACGTAAAAACCAATCTCACCATTTCCCCCTTCGGTCGGCAAGTAAACTTCTCCTTCAGGAGGCTGATGCCCCTCCATCACCAGTTTGAAGTGATCAATCAGTCCCTCGATGTTTCCATAGACTTCTTTTTTATCAGGAAAATGCATCAAGCGTTCATCGGTCATGATCGGCCCTGCCGGCATCATATCGGCTGCCTGCTCGATGATCGAAATGCTCTGTCGTATTTCTTCCATTCTGACCAGGTATCGGTCAAAGCAATCGCCTGTGGAGCCAATAGGAATTTCAAANTCGATTTCGTCATAAACNGAGTANGGATCTGCTCGTCTNACATCGNATGGAACCCCACATGCCCTNAGCATCGGCCCGGTAAAACCAAACGAAATCGCATCTTCTTTTGAAAAAGTTCCNACATCCTTGACACGGTCGATGAAGATCTTGTTGCGCGTCAGCAATTTGTCGCACTCGACCATAATGTCTTTCACCTTGTCCAGACGTTCTTGGAGAGCATCAAAAAAACCATCAGGAATGTCTGTCGCATTTCCACCGAAACGTGTCCAGTTGGTAGTCATTCTTGCTCCCGTAACCTCTTCCACAAGTTCCCAAAGATATTCACGCGCCTTGATGAACCATAGGAAAAAAGTAAACGCACCGACTTCCATGGCTCCAGCTCCTACACAGGTCAGGTGATCGGTGATACGTGAGATTTCCCCCATGATGACGCGGGTGAACTGAGCTCTTCGAGGTGCTTCGATCCCATAAAGTTTCTCCACTGCCATTGAGTAGCCAATGTTGTTCAGTAAAGGAGAAACATAATTGAGACGGTCAGTGTAGGGTACAACCTGGATCCATTTGGAATTTTCAGATTCCTTTTCAAATCCCCGGTGGAGGTAACCGATTTCGGGTTCCATGCCGACGATCAGTTCCCCATCCAGATAAGTCGTAAAACGGACAATCCCATGCATCGCTGGATGGGAAGGACCGATTTCGATCTTCATGATCGAAGTATCAGAATCTCCTTGGGGTGAAGGAGTGACTAGACTGCTCAGTTGCTGAGTTGCCAGGCTCATACGTCTCTCTGGTAGTGATAGCGTTCCTCGATTTCCCTCAATTCCTCAATCGGCTGTTGTCGATCCATTGGATAATCCTTTCTCAGGGGATGTCCTTCAAATTGATCGTACATCAGGATTCTTCGGAGATCGGGGTGATTGCTGAACTGGATGCCATACATGTCGAAGCATTCACGTTCATACCAGTCCACCGCTTTCCAGAGGTGATGGATCGAATCAATGCAACAATCTTTTTCTTCGAGTCTGGCTTTGAGCCGTATCCTTTTGCCAAGGCTGAGAGATTTGAAATGATAAACCATTTCAAAACGAGGGGTACGATTCTGTTCCAATAGATCCACTGCCGTCAAATCCACCAGCATTTCAAATTTGCAGCCTGCATCATCTCTCAGGAACTCACAGATCGAAAGTAGGTCCTCTCTACCAATAACAACGGTTTCGTCACCACGATGATTGTGAGTTTCCAGGATTTTTTTAGGAAAACGTTCCTGCAGCAATGATGTGGTTTCTAACACAGTTTCCGTGGTGGTCATAGATGACTTGAGTAAGGGGATAAACTTACTTCTCTTTCAGAGCCTCTTTTTGCTTGAAACCCTTAGGAGTGTCATAACCCATGTTAGGCCTGACATTCGCCTCACTTTGGTTGTAGGTGAATCCAGGTTTGATGCTACGGTTGGATTTCGGATTCTGAAGGTTTTCTAAAACTTCTTTTTCAGGAATTCGGAAGTAATGGTCCAGTTGTTCTTTTTTACTTTCCTGATGACGGATCGCCTGCGGATTGATCATCTTACTTTTAACCGTAGGACCATCATTTTGGATACGATCCTGAAGTTCCATCAGTCCGTCAAGTACAGCTTCCGGCCTAGGAGGGCATCCGGCAATGTAGATATCAACGGGTATCAGACGATCAATTCCCTGCAAAACAGCATAGTTCTGATAAAAACCACCGGAAGATGCGCATGCACCAAAAGCGATCACCCATTTTGGCTCCGCCATCTGATCGTAGATTGTTTTCAAAACCGGTGTCATTTTATGCGTGATTGTGCCTACCACCCATAGGACATCTGACTGCCTGGGAGAAAATCGAGGGATTTCCGCCCCGAATCGTGAAATATCATAATGTGAGCAAGCAGCAGCCATGTATTCCATTCCGCAACAGGCTGTCACAAACGGGTATTGAAACAGAGAAAATTTTCGGGACCAGTTGACGACATTGTCGAATGTCGTCGTCAGAAATCCGTCATAGTTAGCAGCCATGAGCCTCCTTAAAACTGCCGGTATTTATTCCCATTCAAGTGCCCCCTTTTTCCAGTCATACGCAAGGCCAAGGACGAGGACACCAATGAATATCATGGCTGCCGTGAAACCGAACCAGCCGAGTTCCCTGACCTGAACAGTCCAGGGATAGAGAAATACAATTTCCACGTCAAAAACCAGAAAGACCAGCGCCGTCATATAGAATTTTACATCATAACGGGACCCTTCGGTTCCATCACGGATGAAACCCGATTCAAAAGGAGCATCCTTGACCTTGTTGCGCAGCCTTGGACCAAGATAAAGCCCAACCAATGTGAATGTCCCCGCTAGCAGCATCCCAAGCAGGATCATCAACAAAATCGGTAAATAACCCGATGCAATCGTCATGGAATCAATTCACTTTTTCTAATTATAAAATTTCTTCTAAATTACGAAACAGAATTTCATCAGGCCCCCTGATTGTCAAATTAAATCCCGGCCTTTGAAATCTCTTCTCATCGCCAGGTCAGCGGCTCAATTTTTTGTATACATGACCTGCCCATATAGCTTCCATCAAGGATTATCAAAAGCAAAGATTCGTCAATAAATTCTTGAATCGTTCCATGATTTCAACGAACGATCGTTCCTGGTTTAGCACCCGAGGGAGCCTCGACGATGATCACCGAATCGCCATCATCGGTGGCGAGGATCATGCCTTCCGAAAGTTCACCCCTCAATTTGGCTGGCTTGAGATTGGCCACCACGATCACATTCATCCCGGGAAGGTCTTCAGGGCGGTAAAACGAGGCTACACCAGAGACGATGGAACGTGGTTTGGGTTCCCCCAGATCCACTTGGGAGACCAGCAGTTTGTCGGAGCCCTCAACCTTTCGAGATTCCAAAATCCTGCCGGTGCGGAATTCCAACTGCTCAAAGGATTCGATCCCAACCAAGCCTGATTCGGTTGAGGATTCCACTTTGGTTGGTTCCGCTTTCGTTTGAACCGTGGAATTTTGTTTTGGGGAATCCTTCTCCTTCTGTTGAATTCGAGGAAAGAGGGGCTCCGGACGGGGGAGCGGGGTTCCAGATTGGACCAGCCCCGGATTCAGCTTTTCCAGGGTCAGTGGTCTTTCTCCAAGCCCTAGTTGAATCCGTGCAGATTTCATCTTCTCTGGCATCACCGGCTCCAGGAGGCTGACCAGCCAGACCGAAACATCCAAAGCCGTATATAGGACGGTTCCCAACCGATCTCTTTGATCTTCTTCCTTGGCCAGTTTCCAGGGCTTGTTTTCATCAAGGTATTTGTTAACAGAACTGCTCATCATTGCAATCCGTTCCAGTGCACGATGTGGCTGAAACTGCTGCACCAGTTCTTTCAAATTCTGCGTTTCTTCCTGAAACAGCCGATAAAGTTCCAATTCCAGTTCACCCTGTTCTCCCCGAGGAGGTACCGAGTTTTCAAAATTCCTGCGCGACATGGAAATGGATCGGTTCAGCAGGTTCCCAAAATTGTTGGACAACTCTCCGTGGTAACGTGCGAATACCAAATCTTCAGTAAAATTTGCGTCCTCTCCATAACTCATTTCCCGCAAAAGGAAATAACGCAGTCCGTCCACTCCGATGAGGTCTTTCATTTCCAAAGGATTAACAACATTGCCTAAGGATTTACTCATCTTGCTGCCTTCCACTACCCAGTGTCCATGAACTGCCAGTTTGGTGAAAATGGGAAGTCCAGCAGCCTTGAGCATACAGGGCCAGTAGATGCCGTGGGTCTTGAGGATGTCCTTGCCAATCACATGGTGGCAGTGCTTCCAGTAACGTTGATAACGGGAATCTTCCGGCCAGCCCAATGCGGTAACATAATTCAGCAGTGCATCGAACCAAACGTAAGTGACAAAATCACCGTCAAAGGGCAGGTCGATACCCCATTCAAGGCGGCTTTTCGGTCTCGAAATACACAAATCCTGAAGCGGAACATTGAGAAAACTCAACAGTTCGTTCCTGTATCGTGAGGGCTGAACCATTTCCTGGTTTTCTTCGAGCAGACGGATCAGCCACTCCTGATAAGCGCTCATACGGAAGAAATAATTCTTCTCGTGGTGCACCTGGGGTGGTTTCTGGTGATCAGGGCAGTTTCCTTCTCCAGTCAGTTCATCTTCATCCAGAAAACGCTCACAGCCCACACAGTAAAGCCCCTCATAATCCTTGAGGTAGATTTCGCCCTGATCGTAAATCTTCTGCAAAATTGCCTGCACCGCATGTTTGTGTGAAGCATCCGTGGTACGAATGAACTGATCCTGCTCGATATGAAGATGGGGCCACATGTCCCTAAATTCCCCTGCCATCCGGTCAACAAATTCCTGAGGACTGAGGTTTGCTGACTGGGCCGACTCCGCAATCTTCTGACCATGCTCATCGGTGCCGGTGAGAAAATAAGTGTCTTCTCCAAAAAACTTCCGAAAACGGACAAAAACATCCGTCACAATGGTGGTGTATGCGTGGCCTATATGTGGATGGCTATTGACATAGTATATAGGAGTGGTGATGTAAAAAGGATCGCTCATACCTTAACAGCAGGATTTATTCGGGAATCTGGATGGTTGGATTTTCTTGCCGTGGGCGATAGAGCACCAGGGTCTTGCCAATCAACTGCACAACTTCAAAAGATTCGTTTTTCTCGAGTTCAGAAGCACAGAGCCGGTGATCCTGGGGAGATGCATCCAGCACTCGGACTTTAATCAATTCGTGGTCCTCGAGTTGCTGTTCTATCTGCCTCAGCGTTTCACTGCTCAATCCCTGTTTCCCTACCTGAACCACTGGTTTCAGAGAATGAGCTAAAGAACGGAGGTAGCGCTTTTGTTTGCCGGTCATCGATTTTTGGAAAATATAAAATATATCCCGCGTATCCGGAATCAAACAAGCTGTTTCCCAAGAAAGCTTATTCTGGCAAAGATTAACCCCTTTTTTGCAAAATTGTAGGTTTCAGTCTGAAAAGATCAGGCAGGTACTCGTCCCGTGAGCATAGAGTTTCTCGCTGCGGTCTTCCAACCTGGACTCTACCGTTGCCGTCCGGCGGCCACAGTGAATGACGCTTCCGGTTGCCCGGAGCATACCCGTATTCTCTTGGATGGCTCTAACGAGATTGATCTTGAGTTCCAAGGTGGTGTAGAAAATTCCAGCAGGAAGTTTGGTGTGCACCGCACATCCCATAGCCGAATCGAGGAGAACAGAGGCAAAGCCACCATGCACACTACCGATCGGGTTGTAGTGGGAAGAATTCGGTTCACCTTCAAAAATCACTTTTCCGGAATCGGCTTCAACAACCCGGAAACCAAGCGTCTTCCCCATTGGAGGTTGAGGAAGCTCTCCATGAGCAATCTTTTGCATGAATTCGAGTCCTGAAAGACTCTCCAGTGCTTTTTGGAAATCCCGGGAATGGGAAAACTCGGAATTCATTTTCAGGAAGGATGTAGGAGAAAATTTTAACGCGGACTAGAGCCTATCGACGATCTGCTTCAATGCTTCTGCTCCTTTACTGAAAACGGGCCATCCATCACCAGGCAGGACCGTTTCGATGTCTTTCAGGGATGCCATTCTTTTAACCGAGGTTATTGCCGCATGGCGGTCTTGGAGCTTTGCCTCCGGAAGCATGCAGAGCCTGCCTCCTTCATGGGCCCGGATCAAATCACCTGTAATCAAGGTTGTGTTTTCCAGTAAGAAAGCAAGTTCGCCTGGGGTTTTAGATCCATCCATGGCAAATACCCTAAGTCCGGGTAGTGGTTGATCTCCTTCACCAAGCCATTCGTCACAAGACACCGGAAAGCTCCCTTTTTCAGCAACCGGTCCCCAACATTGGGCTCCGGTTGACTCAACAAGATTTTGTGAGTCACGTACATGATCAGAATTAGTGATCAGCAAATGGGCTGCTCCGCCCAGTTTTTCCAGGTGATTCCGATCATGCTCAGACATCGGCATTGGATCGATCATAACATTTCCGCTTTCACGAACCCAGAGGGTCCCATGAAAATCGATGTTCCGTTCTTCGTTGAATACGGACCAACTGAAAAGGTCCTTTCGGTGAAGCTGTTTCAATGGAAGGGATTTAAACCGGATTAAATCATCAAGATTATGAATTCAGGTAGAGGTTCCTGACCCGTTGTTCGGCAATGTAGCAGAATAATTTGTAAAGCAATCCATAGAATAGAGTGATGGAAGCGACTGAAACTGCGTTGAGCAGATCCTGGGTTTCAGCATAAACACTGATATCCCTGATCATTATAATGACTCCGATGACCGTGCCAATAAGGCCCATCACGAAACCTGCGTCTCCTTTGACTTTAAGGCATCTTGCAGCAGAGTTTGCATCATCCTCCTCAACCTGTTTGCGCCATAAAAATGGGTAACTCCAACTGTGCCAATAGCTTTTCCAGGATGTTGCGGAGATGCTGAAAAAAATGGAAGGCACCACAATGATGAGTAAGGAAGGTATATCTATGAAATAGGACAAATTGATTAAATTGAACTCCATGTTCATGAAATCAAAACTCGTGGCAATGCCGATAAGTCCAAAGGCAATGATGAAACTGATCCAGATCATATAGGCTCCTGAAGTAGATGAAGGATTGATTTTTCGCTGGACTGATTTTCTCAAGGAAGGGTCCCTGAGCATCTGATCGACTCTTAATTCAATGTAATGCCATTTCGCTCGCTGTTTATCCCCTCCGGCGAGGGTCATGGCCTTGATCCAGAGGGCTTCGTCGATTGCCTGGCCGGCAAAATCATTATAGGCAATCAGGTAAAGCTGCTCGTCGAACATCATGAAGGATAAAAATTATTAAACGTACTGATGGACCAAGATGGATCGGAGATTCAATTTGCGTTCCTTTGCTCCGGGTCGGCTGTTGAGTTTCTGATTATCCCTGCTTTAACTTTTCACGGGTGCTTTGTAAGAATGCTTCGAGATTCTCCATGATGAATCGTTCGTGAGTTCCGTCACCAATTTTTTCGACACCATCATGGGCTTCTACACGAAAAACCACCCGCCGCCGGTCGACTTCAATCACTTCACATTTTGCAACGACTTCCATCCCTAGAGGAGTTGCACCAAGGTGCCTGATCTCAACCCGGGTTCCAACACTGAAACCATCTTCCCTGAGAAAGGGTTTGATGCATTCACCGCAGACATTTTCCAGAAGTGTGATCAGGGCAGGAGTAGCAAAAACTTCGACCCCAGGGTTACCGAAGGCATCAGCAGTGTGCTGCTGTTGAACGATTTGCCGGATTTGATGACTCAAACCGGGTGTCAGGGATTCTGTCATGATCTATTCATTAAATGAAGATGAAAGTCTCAGGCTTTCCAACGTGTCAGGCCTGGAATGACCCAGAATGGGAGGTTGCCGATGAGAAACATCCCCATCGAAAAATATGCACCAAATTGGTAATGCCCACTTTGCTCAAAGAAAAATCCGCCTAGAAAAGCACCTGTGGCTCCACCCAGCCCACTGGCGATGGTGATCAGACCATAAATCCTACCCATCGCCGGACCATTGAAATTTTGAGCCGCAAAATTGCTGATCGCCGGAGCACGGCAGCCGAAGGTTCCTCCATAACATAGGATAAAAAGGATCAGAAGAATGAGGGAGGAAGTCTGTTCGAACAGGAGTAGGAAGACTACTCCAAGAAAGCTGAGTCCGTAGCTAACAAGAATCACCGGAGTCTGCCCGTAACGCCTTGAAAGCACAGTGATGCCGATGATCCCTAGCGGAGAAAGCAGTCCCACAAACCCGAAAGCTCTTGCGGCAAAAGCGGTTGAGTATCCCATTTCAACAAGGTAGGCCGGGGTCTGCAGCAACACGGTGAACGAACCAACCCCGGTCATGAAATAAACCCATGTTAAACCCCAGAATTCGATCCGCTGAATGGCCTGCCTCACTCCAACACCCTGCACCCTAGGATTGGTCCCTCCACTTTTGACGATCCTTGCCAACAGGACAGGATTCCCATCATCGGCTTTGAGTCGATAGAGGATGAAGCTCAATGGCAGTCCTGCTAATCCTACCAGGGCCAGGGTCTGATACCCATGACGCCAGCCGATTTCCGAATTCAGCATTTCCACCAAGGGTGAACAAACCATGATGCCAACCCCCGCTGAGGCATAGGCAAAAGCCATGGCAATGCTCAAAAAACTCTGAAACCAACGGCTAAGCAACGCAGTAAGGGAAACCGTGGAAAGGCAGCCAGCACCGAATCCCATCATCATTCCCTGGCTGATGCGGAAGACCCAAAGGGAGTCCGAAGTGGAGGATAGAATCAGGCCGGCAATGATCAGCAATAAGCCCAACGTATAGACTTTGGGAGGCCCAAGACGGTCCAGAAGAAATCCGACTCCCGGACCGGTAAGCCCAAAGGTGAGCATGGCAATCGAATAAATCCCGGAAACCTCGGTACGTGTCCAGTCGAATTCCTGCTCCAGGGAAAGCATGAAGATCGCATGGGTTTCCATGAATCCCCTGCCCAGCAGGTTCATCACGCAGGCCACGGCAAGCACCATCAAGGCAGCTTTGGAAGCACCAAAGATGCTCGAGGGGACAACAATTGCCCTGTGGGCGGTTTTCAATCTGGAGGCTCCTTTAGTCGCGTACCGGAAGTTGAATTCCAGCTGCACGGGCTTCTTCCGAGAAAGCCGTTATTTCTTCCTGGGAAAGAGGAACAAAGGGAGGAAGCAGGTTATTCCATCTTAAGTCAGGTACGCTATGCTGAAGCAGGGCTTTGAGCCCCGAAACAAATGGCTTCTGCTGCAGGGTCAGCCTCTGGCGAGTCAAAAGCTGCTGGGCATTTTCGGCTTCCTCAGCGTTTCCTGAACGCCAGGCGCGGTAAACCTCCCGGCAGGCAGGAGAGGTTAAATTCCCGGTGGCCGTAATGCAGCCTGCACCACCTTCACGTAGGATATCGAGAAGGAACTTTTCGGTACCAGCATAGACAGAAAAATCCGGCATTTCCCTGGCCAGCATTTTCATATTATCCCAGTCACCCGAACTGTCCTTGATTCCTGCGACCACAGCACCATATCTTTCACGAAGCCGCATCAACAGTTCGATACTAAAAGAAAACCCTGTCAACTGCGGGAAATTATAAAAAATGATTCGCAATCGTTCCTCTGAAACGGTATCGATCAACTGGGAAAAATAACGGAAAGCCCCTTCCTCGCTTTGAGGTCGGTAATAAAAGGGAGGCAACACCAGCACCGTGAACACTCCGGCTTTCAGACTGGCACGGGTCAGGCGAATCGCGTCCTGTATGCTGCAAGAACCTGTTCCGAGCATCAGTTTTTCCGGGGGCAGTTCTTTGGGTGCGTGTTCGATGATAGCCAATCTTTGTTCCATCGTCAGCGAATTGGCTTCTCCCGTACTGCCAAGCAACGCAACTCCATCAGAACCCTGTCCCAAAAGCCACTTCACATGGGTTACCAGTTGATTCAGATCCGGCGATGAATCCGGATTCAGGGGAGTCAAAGAAGCAGTAAATACTCCGGGTCTTGTCGGAAAATTCATGGTCCTCTGGGGGTTTCAGGGATGACGCAGTTTTTGAATGAATTCAGCGATCGCAATTCCGATTTCATCTGGAGAATCCTCCTGGATGAAATGGCTTCCTTTCACGGTCACTTCATGTTGTTTTCTAAAACGCCTGCAGAACTGACGCTGTCGTCCGGTCAGGATAGAACCGGGCTCAGCGTTGATGAAAAGTTTGGGGATCTCACAATCCTGGAGCCATTTGCCGTAGGCCGTGACCATCTCACAAACGCCCTCAGGTTCTCCTTCGACAGGAATCTCTCTCGGCCAGGTGAGCATCGGGCGCCGCCTTTCCCCTCCCTCCAAAAACGGTTTTCGATAAACATTCATCTCTTCCTCAGTCAGGCTTCGCAAGACCGAGTTGGGAAGAATGCCTTCGATGAAGAGGTTTTTTTGGAGGATGATTTTTTCTCCTGCTTCCGAACGCATGCCCTGGAAAATTCCCCGGGCGTCCTCTGGCCAATCCCGCCAACTGACTGGAGAGACGATGGTTTCCATGTAAGCCATTCCCTGAACCGCATCTGCGTGATGCATCGCCCAATGGAAGAGCAGTGCACCGCCCCAGTCATGTCCGACCAGAATCGCATCACTGCTGACATCGAGTTTTTGCAGAAGTTCCTCAAGAAATTCCGAGTGTTCTGAAAACCGATAGGAATCCGGCCCAGAATCGGGAAGAGAGTCAGACTCCCCCATTCCAATCAAGTCTGGAACCAGGCAGCGACCCAGACCCTTCAGGTGCGGAACGACATTACGCCATAGGTAGGAGGAGGTGGGATTGCCGTGTAACAGAACAATTGGTGCTCCTTCACCTTCTTCTTGAAAGGCCATTTGAAGCCCCTTTACAGTAATTTTTTTCATGGCGCACAAATGATTCTGGTAATCGGAGGCTCCCTCCTCCCTGGGAAGATGGATTTGAAACAAACCTGATGTTGCAGGATTTCCACATTCATCTCAAGTCGCGTACTTTTAGCGGGTGGTTTCGGTTTCACAGATTTACTTGAGCTAGTGGCAGCTTTGACGAGAGAGAATTTCGAGAAGCATATAGGGATTCCACAGTAGGATATTGTTTTTCCAAATACCCTGCCCTTCAGGAAAGTTCAGGATTTCCGGATGTTTTTTGAACCACAGGATCTAATGCTTTTCATACGGTTCCTCATCCAGGAACCGCATCTAAGAATAGTGCAACCGTGAAAGGTTCTGGAAAAGGAATTTAAAGACTTGCCAATGCCTGACCCAGATCAGCAATAAGGTCCGCCGAGCTTTCCAGTCCTATCGAAAGTCGTATCACTTCTGGACCCGCTCCCGCGGCAAGAAGTTGTTCCTCATTGAGCTGGCGGTGGGTGGTCGAAGCCGGATGCAGGATCAACGATCGTGTGTCACCAATATTGGCAACGTGGCTGAAAAGTTCCACGTTTTCCAGGATTCGTAGACCACTTTCATAGCCTCCCCGAATACCGAACGTGAAGACCGACCCGGCTTTCCCTTCCAGATATTTTTTTGCCAGTTGGTGATAAGGACTCGAGGAGAGTCCTGCATAAGAAACCCACTCAACCGCTTCATGCCCTTGGAGAAAACGAGCTACCTCCATCGCATTTTCAACATGCCGCTCCATCCGCAAGGGGAGAGTTTCCACTCCGTTCAGGGTGATCCAGGCATTCATTGGGGACTGGCTGCAGCCCAGGTCACGCAAACTGACTGCATGACTGTAGAGAGTGAAAGCCAAATCTCCAAAGGTTTCTGCGAAAGTCAATCCATTGTAGTCGGGACAGGGTTCGCTGAGGCTGGGATATTTCACGTTTCCGAGCCAGGGGAAACGCCCTGAATCGATCACGATTCCACCCATGGCATTCCCCTGGCCTGAAAGAAATTTGGTGGTGGAATGAACTACTAGATCAGCACCCCACTCGAAGGGACGACAAATCCACGGAGTTGCCATCGTGTTATCGACAATCAAAGGCACTTCGGCTTCCTGTGCGACCTTGGCAATCGCTTCCAGGTCCACGACAACCCCGCCTGGATTCGCAAGGCTTTCGACGAAGATCGCCCGTGTCTTTTCACTGAGGACAGCTCGAAAAGCATCAGGATCATCATTATCCACAAAGATCGCTTTCCAGCCGAACTTGCGGTAGCTCTTTCCCATCAGGTTGATCGTCCCGCCATAAAGCTTGTTTGAAACAATCACCTCCATTCCTGGAGACATCAAAGGAAAAAGTGCCAGGGTTTCTGCAGCATGACCAGAAGAGGCCACTGTCCCACCTCGCCCTCCTTCGAGGGTTGCCAGTTTTTCTTCAAGGGCTGCCACAGTGGGGTTGGTCAGACGAGAATAGATAAACCCCGGAGCCTGAAGATTGAACATGGAGGCCGCATGGTCGGCATCATCAAAAACATAAGCCGTGGTCTGGTAAATCGGAAAGGATCTTGCCCCGGTGGAAGAATCTGGCGGGCTCCCTGAGTGAACGGCCAGGGTTTCGAACCCGTAGCGTGGATGGAGTTTTCGGGTCATCTCACTCAACTGCGGCATCTCCGGTTGAAGATCACACCGGTGTTGATCCCGTTCCAACCCAACTCGCCAAAAAGGCGAGAATATTCGATCTTCGGACAGCGGTTCATCACCACCTTCATCCCTTCTTCTTCAGCCTTGGAAGCCGCTTCTTGATGCTGTAGTTCGAGCTGCATCCAAAAGACTTTTGCACCTGCTCCGATGGCCTGACGAACCAATTCTGGAGCTTCCGAAGCGGGACGGAACATATCTACCATATCCACGGTTTCCGGAAGAGCTTCCAAACTGGAATAAACTGTCTCTCCCAATAACTGCTGTCCTGTGGCTCGAGGATTGACTGGAATGACCCGGAAACCCTTCTGTTTCAAGTACTTCATTACAAAATAACTCGGACGGTTCCAGGTTGTACTTGCTCCCACCATCGCAATGCTGCGGACCTCATGAAGGATGTCACGTAAATAACGATCCGAATAATCTTCGTGATTCATGATAGGAAAGTGCTATTGAATGAGGTCTAACAAGCAGGAAAATTTGACCTGGAAGGAAGCATCATTCTTTGAACTTAAACATCGGAAAGGCTGCTTGTCAACAAAACCGCAGGAATTTTAAAATCAACTTTCCTATTTAAACATGAAATATTGCTGCTCATGGATTAAAAAATCAATCTTGTTAACGATTGAATTAAGGTAGCCTTCGATGATCATTTGACCTTTGTACCTTATCCCAACAAAATTTTATGCTAAAAAAAATGTATTTGTAAAGGAGCCCTCGGATGAATTCTTGCCAGACCATTAAACTCAGTCTTTGTATATTCATGCTTTCGACGTTCATGGAAATCCCACTTCGGGCAGGGTCCTATGCCAACCAGCTCCATAATGGCCTTAAACTCAGTTACCGCCACTGGAACAGTGAGCGACAGGAATTCACAGGTTTTACCCACCAGGAATTCAAACAGGAAGAACATCAAGGACAACAAGCCATGCTGGAGACCCAAGTCAACATCAAACCCGACGGTGAGGAAACTCGGCGTAAATCCCTTTGGTATGAACTTCCTTCAGGAAAACCCCTGGAATATCTGGAGGAGGATCTACGAGAGGAAATACGAATCATCAATTCTTATCAGGGCAAGAAGGTTGTCACCACCCTCCGTCAAGGGGATCAAACCGTTGAATTTGAGATGGAGTTGAAGGATACACCTTCGGTTTCCTTTGAATTGCTGCTTCCTTTTCTGAAAAAAAATCTGGATCAGATCCTGAGCAGAGATAAATTCCTATTCACACTGTACATCCCGGCTTTAGCAATAGAACTGGAAAACAGCGCCCTTCCACGTTCGATGAGCCTGATCCTAATGCGCATACGCCAACAGGAAACAATAAACTGGGAATCAGAACTGGGGAACCGAAAAGCAGTCTGGCTGGAAATATATCCGGAATCGATGATGCTCCGGACCCTCTTGCCCAAAAAGAAAAGTCACTTTCGTTTTTTGCTTGAGCTCGAAGGCCCCCGACACATCCTCCAGTTCGAAGAGGGAGGAAACGTCTATACTCTGACTTCTCTGGAATCAGCCCCTTGAACCCTGCCGATTCAGCATAATGTCATGCAGTTGAAACCCTTGGTCTCCTGATTGAACTCGGCCAGGACCGCACCATCCTGTCTTCCTTTCAGAATGCCGCATACCAGGTAGACCACCCCAGGATAGCGAGGATGTCCGTTCCAAAGTGCATCTTCGGTATCTTTCTCGGAAAAATAAGCTCCCACATCAGGATGGCTATGATAGATGACCCGGATCTGGTGTCCGCTTTCTTTCAATTCCCGCTCTAATTTGATTTGTTTGAGCGGATCGATCATATAACCGTCCCGTGCGGTGCGGGGATGATTCTGAGGATCCTGTTGATGAAGCAGATTGATGATATTTTCCATAGGATGCACCTTGATGCATTCTCCTTTTTCACCCGTGGTTCCGCTAATGAACCCGCAGGCTTCTTCCGGATAACATTCGATCCCATGATTGAAACATTGTTGAAGAAACCGCTCCGGGATCTTCATTTCAGTAACGCGGCATGTCGGTTTCTACCTCCAGCGCCCATCGATCGATTCCTCCTTCCAGGTTACGTAGGTTGCTGAAGCCTTCTTTTTTCAGTTCCTTAAGTGCGGACATTGAACGAACTCCCTTGTAGCAATAAAGAACAATCGGGGTGTCGAGATCAATCCCGGTCTGATTGGCCTTGAAACTGCTGAGGGGCATCAGACGAGCCCCATCGATGCGGCAAATATCCCATTCGTATGGTTCACGCACATCAAGCAGGATCTGTTGCTCATCGCTTTCAAGAACCTGTTTCAATACTTTCGGAGTCATTTCATACGATGAACCATCAAAGTCCTCTGTATCTTCATTTTCCAGGGGGACATTACAGAAGGCCTGATAATCGATTAACCCATTCACACTCGGATTCTCACCGCAGAGTTCACATTCTGGATTGCGGCGAACCTTGACCTCACGGAACGACATCTTCATCGCATCGTAAAGCAACAGACGCCCAATCATTGGGAGACCCTCCTCCAATACCAGTTTGATGACTTCGGTCGCCTGCATCAGACCTACCACTCCTGGAAGCACGCCCAGGACTCCTGCTACTGCTCAGCTTGGAACCAGAGAGGCCGGAGGTGGCTGGGAATAAAGACAGCGGTAACAAGGCCCTCCAGAAGCTGGGTCAAAGATCGAGAGTTGCCCCTGAAAACGGAAAATCGATGCAGAAACCAGTGGTTTTTTTGTGAAATATGCGGCGTCATTGATCAGGTAACGGGTCTCGAAATTATCCGAACCATCAGCGATGACGTCATAACACGCAAACAATTCCAGGGCGTTTTCTCGAGTCAAGCGTTCATCATGCACCTCGACTTTTACATTGGAATTCGCGGCTAGAATCGTCTCGCGCAGAGATTCCGCTTTGGAACGTCCGAGATCGCCCATCGAGTGGGCAATCTGACGATGAAGGTTGGTCTGGTCGACCACATCAAAATCGATCACCCCAATCGTTCCAATCCCTGCCGCCCCCAAATACATTCCTAGAGGTGAACCGAGCCCACCGGCGCCGATCATCAAGACCTTAGCCTCCTTGAGCTTCAACTGCCCCTTCATTCCCACCTCGGGCAAGGTTAGGTGCCTGCTGTATCGTGTAACTTCTTCACTGCTGAGTTTCATGATTGACCTGTTCTCTAACAATGGATCTTGAGTGAAATCCCACCTGCGATGGATGGAACGATCTGAATCCTGTCTCCATCTTTAAGCTGCGTTTGCATCCCTTCCCCGTAACGGATATCTTCGTCATTGACATAAATGTTGATGAAATTCCGAATACTGCCTTCATCTTCATAAAGATTCTGTTTCAATTCCGGAAACCTCTGACACAGTTCCTTAAAGACCTCTTCGACTTTTTTCTCTTCCGAACTGAGTTCATCCAAGTTATCAGCGAATTGCCTCAGCGCAGATGGCATTTCAACTATGACCGTCATTTTGGCTCCTGTAAAAAGAGACTTGATTGATGATGAAACATTGTTCAAGATAATGAACAAAAATTAGATATATTGAATATATCAAACAAATTCTGGAATGCAACAAAAAAAAAACCAACCCTCAACTGCCACCGGAGAGGAAACGAATGTCCCTCTAAACATGATTGATCGTCCTCCCCTGGTGGGGCTAGAAATCCAACGTCTGCGCCAGGAACATCATCTCACTCTCGATGAACTAGCAGCCAAATCCGGAGTCTCTAAGTCGATCCTCTCTCAAATCGAAAGGGACCACAGCAACCCCACCCTTTCCACCATCTGGCGCATCTCTCAGGCATTGAAGCAACCTCTGGTGGACATGCTTTCAGCAGGGGGGGGGAAGCCTCGTTTCGAACACCTAAAGGTCAATGAAACACCGGTGGTTAGCAGCGCGGATGGCAAATTTGTACTGAAAATTCTTGGAACTCTCGGAACGGTTTCTTCTCTGCAGTGGTATGAGTTCCGTGCTGAGCCAGGAGGTCTCTTGGAATCTGAATCTCATGGTTCGGGCAGTTTGGAAAACCTGACCCTCTTTTCAGGAAAGCTGAAAGTGGTTTCAGGAACGGAAAGTAGAGAATTGAATTCTGGAGAGACACTCCGATTCCTAACAGACAGTCCTCACATACTTCATAATCAGGGTAAGGAACCCGCTCATGGGTTTATGGTCAACCTGCTCAACAACCATGAATCATATTAATTCCAGCAAATGATCTTCAGGATTGTGAACTGATTGGAATATGATTGGAGGGTTCAGAATCTGATTTAATCTCCCTGTCTTTTTCCAACCATCCAGGCCAGGCCCATCGCTATGCCCACAAGTAGAGATTCGGTCAGACTTCCACTGAAAAAAAGCCAAAGAACAAGATAACCTCCTAATACACCATATTGTACCGAACGCTCTTTACGAAAAAGATCGTTCCCTTGTCGTGCCAATGACGTGATTCGTTCTATGAGCTGATCCATAAGACCTTTTTTAAGCTTAATTTTTAATTGATTATATGATGGCTATGATGGACCTCAGCTTCAAGTCACTCTCCAAGTACAAAGACCCCTTTTGTAATAACGTTTAATTGCCACAAACGCAGTCCTTTCAATCCTTCGGGCTTGCATTCGGTAAACGTGAATGATATAAAATTTTTTCTAGCAAAGGCTGGACATCATAGGGAAAGTTTCAATATGTGAACCTTTTCAGGCTTATGTCCGTCCGGATTTCTCAGCCCCATCCGTTCGTGCCGTTCTCCATTTGGGGATGGTTATAAACATTCGCGCTGCATTTAAATCCTAAGCGGGCGTGAATGAAATCCTGAAAATCACACTCAAAACGGATTTTCGTTGAAAACGTTGATGAAGAAGTCTCTTTTACACTCTAGGTCATGAATGGAATCCTCAATGCGATATCCTGAAAGACAAGGACTCTACGATCCGACTCTGGAGCATGACAGCTGTGGGGTGGGCTTCATCGTTGACATGCACAACCGTGCTTCTCACGACATCATCCGACAAGGGCTTGAACTGATTGGAAACCTGGAACACCGCGGAGCTCTTGGGGCTGATCCTGAAACAGGTGACGGCTGTGGGATTCTGATTCAGATCCCCCATGCTTTTTTTGCTGAAGAATGCCCTTCTTCCGGATTCAGTCTGCCTGCTCCAGGTGAATATGGAATCGCTACGGTCTTCCTACCCCAGAATCAGAATCATCGTTTTCATTGCGGGTCCGTGATTGAAAGCACCATCATTGACAGCGGTTTGGAACTTCTGGGATGGCGTGATCTGCCGGTTGATACCCGGCATGTAGGCGTTCAGGCAGCGGAAGCGATGCCGATCATACGACAAGTTTTTGTAGCGAAAGGAACTGAAGATCTGGATGCAGAAGGCTTTGAACGGAAGCTTTATGTCACTCGAAAAACGATCCGAAACGCCCTCCAGGATGAAGAACATTTTTTGATCATCAGCATGTCTTCCCGAGTCATGATTTACAAAGGCATGCTGACTCCCTTTCAGATGGATCGTTTTTTCACCGATCTGGCCGATCCCCGGGTCGTTTCAGCCATGATCATGATGCACACCCGTTTTCCGACCAATACCTTCCCGCGTTGGGATCTAGCTCAGCCCTTCCGGATGCTGGCACACAATGGAGAAATCAACACATTGCGCGGAAACATCAACTGGATGAGGGCCCGCAGGCCGACCTTTGAATCAGATTATTATGATGATATCCATGAACTGATGCCCATTGTCATCCCCCGAGGCAGTGATTCAGCCTGTCTTGACAATGTCCTGGAATTCCTCGTCCAGTCCGGATACTCCCTGGCCCAGGCGATGATGATGTTGGTTCCTGAAGCCTGGGAAAACCACCCATCGATGAGTGTGGAGAAAAAAGCTTTCTACGAATATCACGAACACCTGATGGAAGCCTGGGATGGGCCCGCTGCATTGGCATTCACCGATGGGGTTCAGATCGGTGCAATTCTAGACCGCAATGGTTTGCGTCCTGCGAGATACGTCGTAACCCAGGATGACCGGGTGATCATGGCCTCCGAGGTCGGGGCCATTGAAATCCCTCCTGAAGAAATTGTCAGCAAGGGGCGACTTCAACCCGGCAGAATGTTTTTGGTCGATACCCGTCAGGGACGGATCATCGATGACCAAGAATTGAAAACGGAAATCTGTAACAGCAAACCTTATGGTGAATGGCTTGAAAACCACTCCATCCA
>NYUB01000090.1 GCA_002683785.1 Deltaproteobacteria bacterium | reverse complement strand
TTTCAAAGGTAAATTTACTTGATTGAATTGACATTTCCAGCTCTGTTTTTATAGTGCTTGCATGACTTGCACGTCTGCAAACATAATGTTTTCAGAGGTTTGTGCATAAAAACACAAGAAATCTAAGCTTAAACGTACACTTCAGAACTGCTTTTTGAAGCTATACACGAGAGCCCCGATAAACTTCACATCGATTTACATCTTTTCAACCCTCAGGAGCATGAATGAAAGAAATAGAAATTAACAACATCAAAGAAACCATCATTGAGCGAACCGATTATCCCATTGAACGCTGCAAGGAAATCCTGAAGGAAGAAACCACTGCAATTTTGGGTTATGGACCTCAGGGCAAGGGGCAGGGACTGAACATGCGCGATCAGGGATTCAAAGTAATCATTGGCCTCCGAAAAGGACGGAGCTGGGATCGTGCCCTTGAAGACGGATGGGTAGAAGGAGAAACACTTTTTGAAACGGAAGAAGCAGCAAGCCGTGGTACGATCATCCAATACCTTCTTTCCGATGCGGGACAAATTCAGATGTGGCCAATGGTGAAGGCAAATATGAAATCTTCAGATGCCCTCTATTTTTCCCATGGATTTGGGATCGTCTTTCGTGAGCACACCCAAATTGTTCCTCCTCCAAATGTGGATGTGATCCTGGTTGCTCCAAAGGGTAGTGGTTTGACAGTAAGGACTCATTTCCAGGAAGGAAGAGGGATCAATTCCTCTTATGCCATCCACAACGACGCAACTGGACGGGCACGTGACCGATGCATCGCCACCGCATTTGCAATTGGTTCCGGACATCTTTTTGAAACCACTTTTGAACGCGAGGTGCACAGTGACCTGACGGGAGAAAGGTGTGTTTTGATGGGCATGCTGCAGGGAGCGTTTTTAGCGCAGTATGAAGTGCTCCGGGAAAATGGGCATTCTCCATCAGAGGCTTACAATGAAACCATAGAGGAAGCTCTAGAAAGTCTTTATCCCCTTGTATCTGAAAAAGGAATGGACTGGATGTATTCCAATTGTTCGACCACAGCACAACGAGGAGCACTGGACTGGGCCCCAAAGTTTCACAAAGCCCTCAAACCGGTCATTGCAGAATGTTACAGTAGAGTGACCAGCGGGAAAGAGGCTCAGATTTCCATTGAATCGAATTCCAAAGACGATTACCGTGAAAAACTGGAAAAGGAGCTCGAAGCCGTAAACAATCAGGAAATGTGGCAGGCGGGCCGCCAACTTCGCCCTCTCAGGCCAGAAAATCTCTAATCATGTTATACCACATTGCTTAAACTGCTTGAAGAAGGCCACTATTACCAAATCCAGCGTAGCCCGGGTAAAAGTGATGATCTTGATGATCATGCGGTAAGCTATGCAGGGTCGCTCCGCCCACATTATAACCCGAACATGGTGCTTCTGCGGGTTAGACCCATAGAAGCAGGAGGTGAAATTTATGAATTCAGGATGGAGGACATCCTGTTTGCTGAGGAACTTCCCAGCCTCAGTAAACCCAATGGGGTGGCCATTGAGCAAACCCGAATCTGGGTCCGAAGGGGGAGTCCGGCCATGCGCATGCAACCGATGCGGGTTGGAGAAATTTCATCTGATTCCTAAGGAAAGGATCAGGCAAAATACAGGCTTTTGAAATCTGAGCCGAATATGTTTTCCCTCCAAGATTTGAAGAATTTCACAAACGGAGCTGAATGCTGGGACAGTATCATGAATAATCAAGCATGGAATTTCATGAGGAGTGAGATGCAACTAGGTGATGGTGCCCTTTTTTATCATAGCTTTATCAACACTAGTGTTGTACGGAAGGCAAACGTGTTCAAAGAAGCCTATCCCGATAACACGGCATGGGGATCATGAAAGCAAAAATTTTGATCCTAAGAGCAGTCCTGAGAATTTGCACTGGTTGATGGTAGACATCCAATTTGAGCATGAATTTTTATAAAACGCACCATGCTTGCTGAATTAAGGGGAATTTCTGGACTGGAAAACATGCTCCTATTACAGAAAAGAATGCGCCTATCCATCCAACCCGTTCTTGAGAATGAATTCAATATCATCCTCAATCATGCTGGCCTCGGTCCTTAATCTTTAGAGAATAGATCCTCAGGTTTCTTCGGCTTGTTCCAGTATCGAAGATTTAAGCATAAGTCTAAGGGTCTCACTTAAAACCTTTTCATCTTCTTCAAAAACCGTCCTGAAATCGAACCAAACGCTTTCTGCCTGGACCCGGACAATCACAGGAATCGATTGAGATCGGAGCCAATTTTGAATTTCCTGGGCTTTGTATCGTGGATGACTGATTACCATAGCACTGGAAGGCAGAGGAAGTTCAGGAAGTGCTCCTCCTCCGGTTCTAGAGTCTGTTTCTTCAATTCTGACGCTCCATCCTGAATCCGATTCAGGAAAAAACTTATCCAGCATTTGAGTTGCCTGAGCGCGGATTTCTTCCGGAGTTCTTTCCAGAAGACGAATGCTAGTCACTTTTTCTTTGAGGCTTTCGGGCTCGAAACAGGCTTCCAAAACAGATTCAAGAAGACCCAAGGTGACCTTGTCTGCCCGCAGAACTCGGTAAAGCGGATGTTTTCGCATCTTCTCTATGGCCGCTTTGCTGCCTAGGATGATTCCTCCTTGTACCGCTCCCAGTAATTTATCGGCGCTGAAACAAATAATATCGGCCCTTTTTTGGATTTCCTGCTGGACGGTAGGGTAGTTTTGCAGGGCTTTTTGTTCGAATTGATAAAAGGTACCGCTTCCCCAATCATGAAGACAATAAAGCCCCCGTGCTTTTGCCAATTTCACCAGTTTGGAGATTTCGACGGATTCAGTGAAACCTTCGATGACATAATTTGAAGGGTGGACTTTTAGGATTGCGGCAGTATTTTCGTTGATGGCTTGTTCGTAATCAGAAAGCCTTGTCCGGTTGGTTGTACCCACTTCCACCAGAATGGCTCCGGATTCACGCATGATATCCGGAATCCGGAATGATCCTCCGATTTCCACAAGTTCCCCCCGTGAGACAATTACCTCTTTCCCTGCGGTCAGAGTTCTCAGCATCAGGAATACGGCAGAGGCATTATTGTTCACCACCATCGCTTCTTCAGCGCCTGAGAGGTTTTTTAGCAGATTCCTGAGGACTGTATCCCGTGATCCGCGTTTTCCGGTTTCCAGTTCAAATTCAAGATTAGAGTAGGAACATAAGCGAGGAAGCAACTCTTCAAATAGTTCCTTTGGAAGCGGAGCACGCCCGAGATTGGTATGAACCACGACTCCGGTAGCATTGATCACTTTTTGGACCCGCTGAAGACCCTTAAAGTTTTCCAAAATCCATTCGAGAAAAGATTCACGGGATGGAGAATTCAAGATGGCCTGGTCGAGGGTTTTGTTGGCAATCTGATGACGGAGTTGAATCAGAGAATTCTGTACCAGATCCCGCACTCTTTTTCCTGAGGGCTTCCCCTTTTTTAAAAAAAATGCGTCAATTTCCTGGATCGAAGGAAGGAACTGGTAGATTCCGGCGGCCATGATTTCTCTTATAAAAAAGAATCTCCAAAAAACATCTATTAAGATTGATCCGGGATAGGTGATTCATTCCCTGTCGCTGGGGTTGTACTTTTTTTCTTTCTGGAAGAAGAACGCGGAGACTTTTTCTGAGTTTCCGATGGTACTTCAGAAGTTGCCATTGTTTCAGCGAACGATTCTGTGGTTTTTGGGGCAGAAGGTTTCTTCCGGGGTCTTTTTTTGACTGGCTCCTTTTTAGTTGCGTCTTTGCTCTCCATTTTTTCAGGTGTTTGTTTCAAATCCTTTTCAGAATCAGCGGATGATGTTTTTTCTGAATCCTTTCGATCTTTTCCTGAATCCTCAACAGCAGGAGTGGTTTGGCGTGCAGTCGATTTTTTTGAACGTGAACGGCTTGGCGTCTTGTTCACAGAAGTATTTGAAAGTTCAACCTTCTCATCCTGGACCTGTTTTTCTGAGTTTTGCTCAGTTGAGGATTCAGTTTTATTTGGACTGTTACGATTGGTACCGCTTCTGTTTCGGGACCTTGACTTAGAGGCAGGCTTTTTCTTGAGTTTCGAGGAAATCTCTGTTTCTGTCTGGGATTCTTCGACAGTTTCCGGGACTTTTGGGTTTGTAAGATTTTGTTCCGAAGGCAGTGTTTCTTTGGTTTCCTGATCGGTTTCTGTTTCATTTCCAGAAAGTTTTTCAGGATTGTTGGATTCGTGAATGCTCTTGTAAATCGTAGAATTATCTGGAGCCTCCTGCAGTTTAACCCGCCATTCGGGAACCGAAGGTGGACTCCATGCCTCATCTTGGACGGTCTCATCGTTTTCATGAACGCTGCTGAACATTAGGCCGGCAGGAATATCATCTTTTTGCTGAGGACTTTCCGATGGGCTTTTGGTGTCGGAAGCAACTTTTGAATCTGTATTTTTTTTCTGTTCTTCATTTGCTACAGTTTCAGGGACTTCATCTGTTTGCTGAAAATCCTGTTCCACTTGTTTACTTTCCTTTACCTCTCCAGGAGAAGTTTTAGCAACTTCTTGATCATTTTGTGCAGGTCCAGAATCTGTAGCTTCGATGGAATTCTCCTCCTCGGCTTGTTTTTTCCTGTGTCCTCGTTTCCTTGAAGACTTGTTTTTTCCTTCTTCATAAAGCTCTGTTGCAGAAACCGGAACGGAACTGCGCATTTCTCCATGAGTGGTTTTGTGGACAACTTCCATCTCGGGGAGTGCTTCCAGCTCAAGTGTTGGATCTGGTTTGATTTCAATCCTGAGCTCATAATCCATTTCAAGTTGACTCAGTTGCTTGCGTTTTACATTCAGCAGATGAGTTGCCAGTTTGAGGGGTAATGTCATGAAGATTTCGCTGACTTTCTGCTCGAAGGCGAGGTCCTGAATTTTTCGCAAGATCAGGTTGGCCATGGTGAGTTCCTGTGAATTGCGGGAAATGCTTCCTGCAATCCGTTGGCGGCTCAATTCTAGAAGTCCAAATTGAGAAATTTCTCCGAGGGTGCAGCGAGCTTTATCAGTTTTGAGTGCATCAGCAAGTTTCTGTTCCACCGCTTTTCGATTTTTGATCACATCCATGTCGATGAAGTCAATAACGATCAACCCCCCCAGGTTCCTCAGGCGGAGTTGTCGGGCTGCTTCTTCCGCAGCCTCAAGGTTGGTGCGTAGAGCGGTTTCTTCAATGTTTCTTTCTTGTGTGGAACGACCCGAATTGACGTCTATCGCAACCAGAGCTTCGGTGGGGACGATCACCAAACTTCCTCCGGAAGGGAGAGGGACATGATTTCTGTAAAGGCACTCCACCTGGGCTTCAATACCATAGGAAGCAAAAAGGGTCTTTTCCCCAAGATAAAGCTGAAGCCGATTCTGCTGGCTTGGCATATTGGACTGAAAGAATTCCAGCGTACGTTGGAAAGCATTCGCGTCATCGATCACGACTTGAGCTACTTCTTCAGTAAAATAATCCCGAATCATACGGGTTGTGGCTTCTTCTTCTTGATAAATCAATCCTGGTTTCTCGAATTCCTCAAACTTCTCCTTGATCTGGTTCCAGATTCTTCGCAGGTTCATAAAATCTCGTTTGAGTTCCGAAAGGGAACGATCGACCCCTGCAGTCCGGATAATCGCGGAGGCATCTTCGCTACCAAGTCCCTTAAGTAGATGTTTGAGCCTCGCACGTTGTTCCTCGTCCTCGATTTTACGCGAAACTCCTCCCCGTTCGCTATCAGGCATAAAAACAAGAAACCTTCCTGGAAGACTGATATTGGTACTTAGTGTTGCGCCTTTGTGTCCGACCTCGTCTTTGATGACTTGGACCATGATTTCTTGTCCGCTCTTCAAAAGTTGATTGATGGAGGGCCTTCCCCTCGTCGCCCGGTTTGGTTTGAAGAGTTGTGAATTGATGTCGGAAATTGCCAAAAATCCGTGGCGGTCTGCACCATAGTTGACAAATGCGGCCTGAAAAGAAGGCTGTACTTTGACGACTTTACCAAAATAGATATTTCCCAGAATTTGGGTTCGATGGGTTTGCTCAATGTATAGATTGTCTAGGGTGGAATTATCAACCACGGCAATACGGGTTTCATCATCCTCGACGTTGATTAGAATTTTCTTTTCGTTTTCTTCCAATTTTTTTCTCATTAAAGGTTTATTTTTTTGTATTCAAATGGAAGAACGAGGAGGGTCAGTAGACAGGAATTCTTTCCTGTTTCAAAATAGGTTTAGAGGAAGATCACCAAAAGATCTTACCCGGACGGCTTCCATTCAATGTTTGCTATCTGAATGCTACATGTAGTTGCACTCATTTATGCAGAAACCGTTAAAGCCTAGTTCAAAAAACTGAGTTTTTTCCTTGATATATCCAAACAGGGATCGGTTTTTCAAAGAGAGCTAATACCCGTTTCCCTGCTTTTTCTTAAGTCCTTCTTTTGCTTGAATGCAAAAAATTCATGAAAGCTACATCTAATGCCACTTTTTGGCTCTTTTCGATGTGTGCTTAGTTATCATCTGTTTCGAATGGCTTTGTTTCATATTTGCCATTCTCGTTCTTCAAAATAATATCTACCCGTTCTTCTGCTTGTTCCAAAAACTGATGACATTCTCGACTCCATCGAACACCATCTTCAAAGGCGCTCATGGCTTCTTCCAAGCTCAAGGATCCTTCATCCAATTTTTCGACGGCAAGTTCCAGTTTTTGTAAGGCTTCTTCAAAGGTGTTTTCTTGAGTTTCCTTTTCTGTTTCTTTCATATCTTTCGTATGATTTCTGTGACCATCTGATGAGGTGAAAGATCTGTTGTATCAATTATGCATTCTGCTTCTTCGTATATGCTTTTTCGTTGCTGAAGCATCTCCAAGATATGTTCTTCGGGTTTTGGTTTCTGGAGCAAGGGACGTTTTTTATCTTTTTTCAAACGACGCATCAGTTCTTGCAGTTCGACTTTGAGATAAACACGTGTTCCAAGGCTCTGCATCAGGCTTCGGTTTTCATTGCGGAGCACCATGCCCCCGCCTGTTGCGATCACAAGGTTTTGCTTGGTCTGAAGTTTTTGAAGGATATCGGTTTCCAGATCCCTGAAGCATTCCTCTCCGCCATATTTAAAAATCTCAGTGATGCTGCAGCCCTGTTCTTTTTCAATTTCCCGATCGGTGTCGATAAAAAAATAGCCCAGTCTTTTGGCTAATTTTTTCCCTACTGTTGTTTTTCCAGCTCCCATGAATCCTGTGAGAAGGATGTTCATTCTCAATGCTCGATCTTTGAGGAAATTTCGGCATCATGCCGGGATTTTCAAAGAATTTTCATCGTTGATCTTTTGAAGTGGAGTCGTGGAAACAATCCATCCTCCCCCAAGGACCAAGTCCTTTTCATAAAATACGGCGGCCTGTCCGGGCGAAACCGAAGCCTGAGGCAGGTTTAGCTGGATACGAACTCGATGATCATGAACTGGTATGATGGTGGCAGAAGTTTCCTGATGGGAATAGCGCAGTTTAACAGTTGCTAAAAAAGGAAGCTTGCGCGGTTTCACTGAAACCCAATTGACATCAGACACCTCGACTTCGGAACAATACAGATCTTCTTTTTTACCAAGCACCACCTCATTATTTTTTGCATCCAGGTGAATGACATAATACGGAGTTGTATCACTGATCCCAAGCCCTCTTCGTTGTCCAACCGTGTAGTACATGAGTCCTTCATGTCTTCCAAGATCATTGCCGTATGAATCTACAAATCTTCCAGGAGATGGAGGCTTTGACACCTGGGTTTCCAGAAACTGGCGATAATCCTTAGGGACGAAGCAAATTTCCTGGCTTTCTTCCTTATCAGCAGAAATCAGTTCATGCTCGTGTGCCAGTTGACGGACATCTTGTTTCTTAAGTTTGGCTAACGGAAAGATCATCTTCTTCAGTTCGGAACTTGAAATTCCATGGAGAAAATAGGTCTGATCTTTTTCCGAATCTGCAGGACGAATCAACTGAAGCATTTTTCCATCAGGGTTGATACGAACCGAGGCATAATGTCCGGTGGCAAGGAAATCACACTCCAACTCCATCGTTTTTTGAATCAATGGTCCGCTTTTGATTTTCCTGTTGCACATCACACAGGGATTTGGAGTTTGTCCTTGCTGATACTCATCGATGAAATAATCCATCACGTTCTCTTTGAATTCTTTCTGAAAATCAAGAACGTAGAATGGAATTTCGAGTTTCCGACAGATGGCCCTTGCGTCAAGTGCCTCATCCAACGAACAGCAGCGTTTTCGGATCCTTTCATGACCTGTCCCATGATGAAGTTTCATGTGAAGGCCTAAAAGTTGGTGTCCTTCTTGTTTCAGCAACAGGGCCGCTACAGAAGAGTCTACACCTCCGCTCATGGCGATTGCGATTCGTGCCATATTTATTGCATGTTCAACTGGAAATGGTGGAAAGCAAGGAGATGAAGCTTAGCGCTTCTTGATCGGCGTGAAGAGTTGATTGAAGGCAGTATAATCAAAGCTCATTCCGTTGTAATGCATATCCCTGTAACGAATTTTTTGGAATCGGTTGTAGTTCGTTTTAATCACCTGTTCATAATCATCACGTTGTTTTTTTACTTCTGCCTTGCGGGCAAGTTTAGCTTCGAGCAGCAACTGTTTAGGATCCGTTGTAGATACGATTTTTTGTGAGAGGGCCTGAGAACGAATGTCATCTCCAGTCTGACGTGCCTTCGTGACATTGGTTTGAATTTGTTGCTCGGTTTTGTTTCCTCTACTTTGTAAATTGGCAATGTTTGAAGCCTCACGTCCGGGTTCGAGTGAAGGTGTTCCGGGCCCACTAGTTGAAGTATTTTTTTGGGCAAGTGGAACTGTTGCTGAGGTTTGTTTTTTAGAAGACTGGATTGCAAGGTTTTTAGCCGATTCTTGTATTTGAACTTCGAACTGTGGAGTACCTATTCCAGGGTTTAGTGCTTGCAAGGTGTTTGTTTTGCTTATTCCCTGTGAGGATCCCAAGGCGATATTCCGTGCATTGCGTCCATCAGCTTCATTAAAATTTTGAGCCCAGACAGTGAAATTAAAGATGACCAGCAGAAAGAGAAGTATGATGATTTCAGTAAAGACCAGTAATAATTTATGTAACTTTTTTCGACTCATCTCTGTTTTCATTGCTGGTTTTATGTTTTTCTTTAGTCAGCAAGTTTTTGCCCAGGGTGCCAATTCTGAAATCCAGTCCTGTTATGCAACAGCCGAAGACCGATACCGCTGTTATGCAGCACGTTTCAATGGTTTGTTGGAACGTGCCAGAGACCGTGCTGAGCAACGTAAAACCATTCTTGAATCTCAGGCAACTGCACGCCTTGAGAAAGAGGTGTCCCCAACCGAAATAAGGGACCTTCAAAGGGAGGAAATGAGAAAGCTGATAGAAGCCTCACGAAAACGCAATGTTTCGCACCGCGGAGGAAAATATTCACTCACCTATGGCTTTGTACTTGAACCACGTGAGTGAGTCCGCGTTGATTATTAATGCGCTAAATCCGGTGGTGCGAGGTATTCCTTTAAATGCTTTCGTTTCAATTCCTCTACGGAATGAATGATTCCGCGGTCTGACTCGCTTCGCTCAATAAAAGCGTCAACGGTTTTTTTTACCATCTCCGTCGCCCCATCAGAAGAATAATCTGTATCCTCCAACATCCTGTCTTTTAATTGGTAAAAATCCAAACTTTTCAAATCAGTGAGGGAGAATAAGTCAAGCAATGAAGTTTTTGCCGCACTGTGGCTTTTCAGACGATTGAAATGATGAAACTGCTCTTTATTATCAAAGTACCCCATAAAATGTATTTCCATGTCCTTGAGGAAATGATCCGGTTCATTGATTCTGTAGCAGTGCTGAATTGCTTCAACCGTATAAAAACATCCACTTTTGAGGGAGTCTGTTTTTTCAAAACAATCAGGATGTTGCATTATTGAGTTTTGTTTACTAAAGCTAGTTTTGGCATTCTCTAAGATTTTGACTTTCAACCCATTCGTCCATCAAATTCATGATCCTTTTTACTTCTTCAGGATTACTCGGGTCAATGTGTCCACTCTCGAGCCACATTTCACTTTTTGGTTCCGGAGTATTTTCCCACATTGGTAGGTATGTTTCATCACTGATCAGATGATCCCTGCTACCGTTGATGAAGTGAATGGGAGTATTTTGAACTTCCTGTAAATATAACTCAATCTCTCCGTATTTCAACATGTTTCCCAGGATCACCGAAAAAATGGAACCAAAAATTTTTAAAATACTGCGCTGGAGCAAGACCTGAAATCCTTCATCAGATTCTGTTATTTTGAGACGGATCAGGCCTTGACGATAGATTTCATTTTTGATAACTGCGACGATATTGGTGAATCCAAAGATGATCATCAAACCTGAAATTTTTTCCGGATAAAAGCCTGTGATCATAGCCGGAACAGGTGCCCCTGCGCTCCCACCAGCAAGAATGATCCTGTCAGAAAAACGAGAAGATGGTTTAATTCTTCTCGACTGGATATGATCGACCAGGGCTTTCATGGCACCCAGATTTTGGAGGTATTCCCAGCGAAATCTTTGAGGGAGGTTCCACCAATCCATGATATCCCAGTCATTGATGTCTTCAGGTTTTTCTAAGTTTTTGGCAAAATTTTGAAATGGTTGAACCAAAAAAATTGTATTCGCTTTCTGAATGATTTCAGGACTGAGTTGAAAAAAATCACGTCCGGTCTCAGCTCCCGCTAGCATGATCAGGGTATCACATCCGATACGATCATCCGGACCTTCAAGCCAAGCTTCGGTTTTGCGTACAGGTTCAGAAACCGATTGCAGCAGCATATGTCCCTTATTTTCCTGAATTATTTTCCAGTCCGGGATTTCTTCAGGAACCATGGGCTTCCCAGCCTGGCGTATGTTCCATGCCACTGCAGCTGCCAACATGAGCAGGAAAAAAATCACAAGGATGAAAAGGCGACGAAGCATGTTTGACCTCGGAATATCGAAATCGACCGAATCCGTAAATTATGGGAAATTATACTCAGGATTCAGTCATTACTATTTTAGCATCCATGACCTGAACAAGGTATGAGCGGTTTTTAAGGAACTTTATTCATGCAACCTATCTGCCTAGCGATCGACACGACCTTTGATGACACTTCAGTAGCCATTTTGAAGGGTCATGATGAAGTGCTGTCAAATTTAACCCTTTCACAGTTCAAGGAGCATGAGGCGTTTGGAGGAGTGGTTCCGGAAAGGGCATCACGCAAACATCTGGAAGTCATCCACCCCTTGATCTCTGAAGCCCTCAAGCAGAGTGGAATCGGTTTCAAGGACATTGACTATCTTGCGGTTTCCCATTACCCCGGATTGCTGGGTTCACTGCTCGTTGGTGTTACGGTATCCAAAAGCCTGGCTTATGCACTGGGCAAACCGATCATCGGGATCAACCATGTTGAATCCCATCCTTATGCCTGCTTCCTGAGTGGAACACCACTGACTTTTCCATGCCTCCATCTCGTAGTGGCGGGAGGGCATACCCTGCTGATGCATGCAAAAAACCATTTTGATTATGAAATTATAGGGCGAAGTCTGGATGATGCTGCAGGAGAGTGTGTGGATAAAGTCGCAAAAATGTTTGGGCATCCGATGCCGGGTGGTCGTGTGGTGGATGGATATGCGATGCAGCATTCCGGGGAAGAATTTGATTTTCCAAAACCGCTTCTCAGAAAGAAAGGTTTCGATTTTTCTTTCAGCGGACTGAAAACAGCAATGCTCCGCTTTCGTCAAAATAATCCTGAAAAACTTGATCAGGAAGGGCCGATTCTGGCAGCTTTTTTCAGAAGCGTCAGTGAAGTTCTGGTGGACAAGACCTTTTTTGCTGCAGAATCCTTGGGCGTGGATCGAATTTCTGTTTCCGGAGGACTGGCCGCCAGTCAGAAGCTGAGGCAGGTTTTTACGGAAGAATCTTTTCGGAAAGGACTGGAATTACATTATCCTTCCAGCTCTCTTTGCACGGACAATGCTGCGATGGTGGCCTGTCTTGCGTCCTTTCGATTTCAAGCGGGTCTTGTGGACGATCTCAATCTGGAAGCCTACCCCAATCTGATCTGATCAGCGTGAAGACTGTTTTTCACTCTGGCTGGAAGCTTTTTCCATGGCACGTTCCCGAATCGCACCCAACCTGACACGGCAAGGATTTTTTGAGTCTTCCACATTCGGGAGACTCTCTGCAGAGGGCAACCCGCTATCGAAGGGATCCTTTACTTCAATCCTTGCACAGGCCCAGAGTTCCTGAACGTAGTCTTGAAGCAACAGATCCCGCTCTTTGCCGTAAACGACATCTGCATACTGATTTTTTTGACTAAGTGACAATTTGTCACAGTTGATGTCTCCAGGAATTTCCTCGTCAAAAACATGCAGCAGGTGAAAGCCGAATTCAGAAGCGACCAGGGAACTCATCTCTCCAGGATTGAGCTGAAATGCCTCATCGTTAATGATCTGAAGTAACTCCCCCGGACTGAAAAATCCAAGTCTTCCGTTGTTTTTCGCTGCTGAAGGATCTTCTGAAAATTTTATTGCAAGACTTTCGAAATCAGTTCCCGCTTCAA
Source organism: Deltaproteobacteria bacterium (assembly GCA_002683785.1). Lineage (GTDB taxonomy): Bacteria > SAR324 > SAR324 > SAR324 > NAC60-12 > UBA1014. Next base: position 25,176 of record NYUB01000090.1, on the reverse strand, counting down.
AAGCTTTTTTTACTTCCATTGCCTTTCTCTTTGCTTCTTGTTCTGTACCTCGGAAAAGGATTTGGCTCAGTCCGATTTTTCGAAGGCGTTTCAATTCTGTCAGGCAATGCTCCCGGAGTTGTTCCTCATCCGTCCGGATACGTGATTCGATTTCATGGGCAATGACCCTTTGTTTTTTAAAATCCCGGATCAACTGTTCCTGCAATTCCTCTTCACCAAATGAATTAAAGAGTTCCGGTTGTTTTTCTGCAATTTGATCCAGACGGTCCTCGATTTCTTTTTCCTTTGGTTCTAGCCCCAAGGCATCGGCTCGGTCCAACAGTAGCAGTTCCTGAACCAGTGATTTCAACAGGCCGTTTTTTAGTTCTTCGAGTTTTATTGTTTTTTCTTCTGCAGAAAGAGGAGATTGCTCAATCCTTGATTTAAGAGTTTTTGAGGTATCAAGGGCTTCACTACGTGTCAGCATCTGGTTATTGACGACAAGGTAGATCCCATCGATTCTGAAGATTTCTGAATGGGCCGTGCTGAAACCCCAAAAAGCAGGGATCATTAAAACAAGGAAGGTCTGAATGAGTTTAGCGTGCATAGTCGATCGTCCAGGTTGCAAAATGATGTTCTACTCGTGCCATTGCCATTTCCTTCAGTTCCTTGATTGGTAACCTGGAAAGTTTTTTTGCTTTGACTAGGCTAACCCGTTTAAAAAGCTTCCCATCCAGAAAATATTCAGTGAGTTGAGGAAATTTCTGTCTTTGAAAATTTTTAAATTGACTGAATTGTACCTTCAATTTCCATTTTGTTCCATCAGCTCGGTAGATGCTGCTGTGTAAAGATTGGAGCAGAAAGGTTTTAGGATCAATGAGGGCATAATGATCCGATCCTTGGACTCCAATTTGATAATGTATTTGATTTTCATGCCACGTCTGGCTGACCAAAAAATCTTCTATGTTGAATTCCCTCAAAGCTTTTTCTCGGTTCTCCGGTTTTTTTGCAAGGAACCTCAGAAAGTGAGGCATGACTTCATTAAGATTAAAATGACGAATTGGGTCTATGTGTTTTTCGAGGCTTTGTTCCTGATATTCATAATATAAATGCATTAATCGCCCTTCATCATCGCGGGTTTCGATGACGAGTACCTGATCACGTTTCCAGTGGATGATTTGAACGTAACTTCGTTCCGGCATCAGTTTTGGAATCAATTTTCCTGAAGGGGACAACCTAGTGTCGAAAGGATCAAATACCTCGACCCGATTTTCCAGTCTGATCCTGTACCACTTTGCTTGATAACGCATTTGGTAGTTAAGATCCGACCAACTCATAGGGAAGAAAGCTAAGCTCTGTATGGGCAAGAGAATCAGCAAGAAGACGAGAAGCAACATCAAAAAAGAATATGCTTTATTCGGATGTACCATTGATAGGCTATGTTGTTCTAACGAATTCCAAATTTTATTGGACAATGATCTTTTCATTCATATTGTGCAGTGTTAGATTAATATTGAATGTTAATATGGTTCCTACTCGATACTTAAACATCAAAACCAAAAATATTATAGGAGATGCAATGCGGGTAATGAAAATGTTCCCGGTAATCATTCTGGTACTGACAATGCTGTTAAATTCCTGTTTTGGCCCCGAACCTCAAAAACTGAAACCAGAGGAATTTCTGACTCTGGCTGATCTGACTGGAAGAGTTACCTTCAAGGAGGATTCTCCGGATGTGAGGGTCCTGCGAGTCAAAAACAAAGCCTTTATCAAACGCAACGACATCCGTGCTGCCAAGGCCAAAGCCATTGAAAATGCAAACATCCAGGCTGTGGACATGATGATTCAGGAATTGTTGCAGCCTGAAATTTACAACAATAAATTTGAGATCATTGAAAAATATATATCCTCGAATGTCCAGAAGTATGTTGTCGATACGGAAGTCAACGACGAAAAGAAGATTTTCGGAGGAACGTATTATGGTATTGACAGCGCTGTCAAAGTCAACCGTCAGCAGGTTTTAGTTGCGTTGCAGAAGGACCTTAAACTGATTAACACCAGTTCGAATACCCTGGTGACAGTGATTACGAGCAAGAAGGATCTGGATCTTTCAGCCTCGGGTTTTACTTTCAGTGACATTGAAGATGCATTGATGAACCAGATTCAGACCGATCTCAACCAACGTGGTCTGCGTGCAATGGATTTCCGCAACGCAGTGACATCTGCTCAGACGGATGAGAAACTGAAAAAGCAGTTTGGCAAAATTTCCAAAGAGCAGTTCATGGCCATCGTCTCAGGCAGTCCCGCAGACCGTGCATTGCTAGACCAACAGATTCAGAATGCGGAAGAGTTTTACACCTCGGGTTTGAGCCTACTCAAACAAATGGCCAAAGTAGTTGTTGAAGTCAACATCTTCTCCGTCAGCGGGAACGTTCAGGGAGATATTGCCCTATCATTGAATGTGACTGCAAAAAACGTCTCAACAGGGAGAGGGGGCGCTTTTGCCAATACGATTATCAACGTAGCCCGCCGTGGTGGCACCAATACGATAGCTTCGGCGATGATTACAGGACTGGTTAAGGATGCCTATACTGAAATGGAAACGGAGTTCATACCTCAGGTGATCAAGGAAATGTCGACTATTTCCGTCGGAGGTAAGCGCCTGAGTTCCTATGAGCTTGTGTTCAGGGATTTCGATTCCAAAGAAGTCCGTAGTCTACGACGCAAACTGGATCAGGGGCAGACAGATGATTTCCGTTACATCGGTTATGACAACAGCGTACCGACGATAGTTACCATACGTGTTCGTTATACCGATACTCTTGAAAGATTGGCCGATAAAATCATGATCTTATTGGATGATTCTGGAATTAATTCCAAGGAACCGATTGTTGCACCAGAATTGACAGACTTGGTGTTCGTCCGTATTCCTGAGGAGGAATAGGAATTTTAAAAATAATGAAGAGAAACATCATGCTGAAATATCGAAATTTTATGATGCTGAGTTGGATCCTCATTTTGTTTGTGGCAGGGTGTTCAAGCATCGACAAAGCAGAATCCCTCTTCAAACAAGGGGACAAAGAAGCAGCCCTTGAGATGGCGATATCCCTTCTGGATGATGACGATGCAAAAATTCGTCTTCGTTCAGTCAAACTGATCGGCAAAATAGGGGAAAAACGTGGAGGAGTAGCTTTACTTGAGCATCTTAACGATACCGACGCTAAGGTGCAGCGAGAGATTATCGTCACCTTGGGGCAATTACAGTACGAACCTGCCNTAGACAGCCTGCTTGACCTTACTGCGAATGCTAATGAATCCCAAGTCCGTGCACTGGCTTCTTGTTTCAGGAGTTATGGCAAAGAGGGTATCGACCGGGTTGTGATGCGTTATGATTCTCCATCCGAATCCTCTAACCGTGGAGCCTTCAAGGAACTCCTGATCCTTATCGGTCCTGATGTGGCACCCTCGATCATAAGTATCCTCAAAGGTCGTTCATTCTTTGAAAACCGTGAAAATTTCGAAATCCTTCAGAATGTAAAAAATCCGAAAGTAGCCAGATTGATGTTGGATATAAAATTTCTGGAAGACGAGGAAGTTGCTGAACAAGTGGTGGAAGCTGTNGGACGCCTNGGNTCAGGGGCTGTNAACGCGACCATCGATGTGCTGANTGAGGTAAAAGGAAAAGATTTAAATNTTCGGGTGATGGAAAGTCTGATCCGNATNCTGGGAGAACTTAAGGATCCTCGAGCGGTGGAGACCCTAGAACCCTTGAGTCAGCATTCCAGTGAACGTATTCGAGATGCTGTCGACCGGGCCCTCTTCCAGATTCGGGGTTACTGAATTATCAACTTCTTTAGCTTGAGAAATCCTTCGGCCCTTCTAAGTCTTTTTGAGGTATCTTTGAATTCTGAATTTTCAGAGTCATTGAATCATGGTTGGTAATTCAGAATCTTTAAGAGATGACCCCTTGCTCCAGGAACGTATCCAGGCTGCGCCACCTTGGAGCAATTTTTCNAATCGATTTCTTGGATCTTCCGTGCTGATTTCAATAATCTCGAAATCCTTCATTTTGTTGAAGAGGTAATCGTCGCTGGTCTGGATCTCATCGACTAGTCCTTTTTCCTTAGCTTCTTGTGCCAACCAGAATTCTCCTGTGGCTACCTCTTCGATGTCAATTTCTGTTCGATGATCGCTAATAAGTTTCTTAAATGATTCATGGATCGCTTCTAAATCCTGTTGCATTTTTTCCTGACCCTCCTCGGTCACCTCGCCCAAAGGGGTAACAGTCCTTTTGTATTTTCCTGCGGTAAAGAGGTAATAGTCGACTTCATGCTTTTTCAGCACCCTGTGGAAATTTGGTAATCCTGCTACTACCCCTATGGACCCTATGATGGCAAAAGGGGCGGCAACGATTTTGTCCGCAACGGCAGCCATCATGTACCCACCGCTGGCAGCAACCAGATCGACACATACCGTGCATTTGAGATTACGTTGCCGGAGACGGGCTATCTGCGAACTTGCCAGTCCGTAATTAGGNACTGCCCCTCCAGGACTGCTAAGCCGAATCACAACTTCATCTGTAGGTTGCGCTACCTGGAGTAGAAAAGAGATTTCATCACGAAACTGATCCAGTTGGGATGCCATGATGTTTCCTGAAAAATCAAGTACATAGATCCGGTTCGAATGATTCTTGAGTACCTCCTCAGTGGTGGAACCTTTTTGAAGTTCTTCACGAATCTTTCCGACGATTTCGATTTCTTTCTGACTGTCCTGCTTCTTTTCCTTTTTCTGTTCTTTCTTATAAGCTTTTTTTAACAGTTTAACGGCCTCTTTAGGAAGGTGGGGAAATTTCCTTAGTTCTTGCTCGAGTTGTTCAAAATCCTTATTGAAACGCTCGTTCCAGTGTTTGAAAGAAAGTTTCGTTTCCCCTGGAAGTTTTTTCTTTCTGCGCAGGATCAGGAAACGGAAAATCAGTCCAAGTCCAGCGATCAGAAAAAGTGTCACGCCGGCATGATAAAATGTCCAATAATGTTCCATCCATTCAATCATCGTCTGTACCTTTAATAAGTTATATCTGAGGTTTCTTCAGCATTTATTTTGATCCCCCCTTTTCAAAAAAAAAGACCCACTGTGATCAAAAGTGTGGAAGGTGAATCAAGAGTGTCATACCAACGTTCACGATGGGATTGAATGTTTTCCTGCAAAACTTCAAAGCTGTCAATTTCAGGGGAGGACCAGGTTTCCCATATCATTTCGGTTTCAGCCTTTTGGTTGATCATCTTACTCAAGCGAATGATATCGATTGCCATAAAACTGAGTCTACCATAGTTCATGAATCCGAATCCGATGCTTCCAACAGTCGATTCTGCAAAAACGTTGAACCGTGCCTTTCCTCCCTTTGGAGGGCGGTCATAAGACCGGTTGGTGAGATGGGCAAATCGTTTCTCATAGGCACCCACGATATACAAATTTTGACCAAAGAATAATTTTGCGAAGATGGTGCTGCCTCCAAAACGTGAGGGTCCTAACCACTCTTTTTTCTGTTTTGACCAAAATTCTAGTTGGTCAGAATCTGAGATTTCAATGCCTACAGCAAAGGGTGCCTTATAATAACCAAGGCTGAGTGCAGGAGAAAAAACCAGAGCAGGATGCAGCCCATAAAGCATGCCAATCAAAAACCCCTCATTGTCCTGATTCCATGGAGTGTTCTTTGAATCTTTAAATTCTGAATTGATATAGGGATCTTCTTCAAAAGGAAGTTCTGCCTGGGTAAAGGCAGGTTTTGGAACGCTAAGGAAGAATAACAGGATGCTAATCAGCCCAATATATTTAAAATGGGCTAGGACCATTTTGATGATGGCGTAACTTTATTTGCATCATTTGTGGTGTCACCATGATAGGTTTTTTGATCAAATCAGNTTCCTATCCTAAATGTGCAAATAGCTAATTTCTGTCAGGTTCCATTTACGGTCCAAAATCAGTGGCCGTGCCAGGTACGGCAGAGGTGTTTGTCTGAAATGGGAAGAATGGGAAGCTTTCCCAGAAATGCAAGATAACTTAGGAAAAATGCTCCGACAAAGCCTAATGTGATCAACAGTTCATGCATCCCCATGAAGATGTGGTAATGTCCTTCATGCTGAAGGGAGGGCACTACCATCATGTAGACTGCGAGAAGTTGTCCAAGCATGACCCAGATTCCCATTAAGCGAATNTAGTTGGGCATNCGACATAGGGTTCNGGGCAAAAGNCCAAGAAAAACACTGACAAAGACCCATATGATTATGACTAAGAACAGGGTATTCCAGGGNGCATTCATGGAACGGATCACCAGGTATGGTGTTTCTTCTGGAAGGTTCGCAAACCAAATCACCAGATACTGGGAATAACCCATGTAAGTCCAAATTAAGGAAAATGCAAAGGTCATCTTTGCCAGATCATGCAGTCGGTTGATACTGATGTACTCCTCGATGCCAAACCGGTTGCGAACNGTCACACTGACGACGAGCATCAAACCCAGAAACGCATGCATGTTTCCAATCAGGAAGAAGACGCCAAAGAGGGTGCTGAACCAGGTCTGGTCCAGGGTCATTATGAAATCCCAGGCGAGGAACGATCCCCCGAAGGCGTAGATTATGGCAAGAACCGGGGCAATTTTACGTGAAAGTTGCTCGAGACGGACCACTTCGGTTTCATGTTCACCATAATCTTTCAGTATCCAATCCGCGAAACGTCCTCCCCATTCACTGCCAATGAGCCTTCTGGCCAGAGCAATGTCAGGTTTGATCGAGGTCTTGATGAACCAATAGGAAATTCCATAAATCAACAAAAGCCAGAAAATATTGCGACCGATGAAGAAAGGAAGGTTGAGCCANCCTTCCTTGACTGCTTCGCCATGATGCAGAAAGGGAGTATGGGTCCATTCATACAAAACATGACTGCCAAAAAAAACGATCATGAACATCAGAAAAGAAACCGGTAGAAAACCAGCACAGGCTTCAGCTAGTCGCTTGAAGGCCCGCCCCCATTTCGCATCGGTTAGTTGCCAGATGACGGCAAATAGAACCCCTGCATGGGCAATTCCACCCCAGAAGACGGTATTGATCAAAAAGGCCTGCCAGGTTCGAAGGACACTTTCATCTCCTCCTGTCACCAGTCCAGCAACGAACATACCCGCTCCGATGAGGACTAAAAGCCAAAGTAAGGATTTCCAGCCACCTGGAATTTCAAAGAGAGATTTTTCGGCAATTTCCTTCATTGACCGTCCTCCTTGCCAAATTCATTGCTCAGCATGTAATTCACCATGTCCCATCGGTCGGTAACCGAGGTTTCATCGCCAAATGCCGGCATGAATCCTCTGGGTTGCTGGTAAAAACTTCCGTATTTGATTTTATTGTATAGATGAGATGTTGCCGTTGGCATTTTAAAAAATGGGAGAATAGGAGGNGCGGGAACTCCTTTTTTGACCACCACCGTGTTGGCTAAACCATCCTCTCCATGACATGCAGCACAATAAGTGTTGAAGAGCATCTTGCCTCTGCCAATCGACTCTGGAGTCGCCTTGGTCGGATTTTTTGGCCAGAATTCCCTTGGATGTCCCTCTGGACCGGAGCCATTTCCTGCAATCGCAGGAATGAAGGGATCATANATACGGACCAGTTTNCCAAGAACCATTCNGACTGGAACAGATTCTTCCGGAAATTTCTGGTAGGTTCCTTCTTCCTGGGGTTTCAGGCTTTTGCCGTCGAACATGTCCCGGAAAAAGGGATAATCCTTTCCATCAAACCAGGGACTTTCNTCGTCTTTGATGTTATAGCCGTCTTTTTTAGGATCAAAATATGGATAATTGTCAACTGCCTGTACAGGAATAAAGACAAATCCAATAAATGAAGCTGCCAGAAGAGTGAAAATGGTTTTACGCTTTTTCAACATGGACTTCCTCTGCACCTCGGTTTTTCATGATCGTTTCGAATTCCGTTAACTGGGATTCACTGCAGCGCACGACCACTCCAAAACGGTCTCGTTGAAAACGGGTATATTCTTTTGCTGCTTGGGGAATGGGAAATCGAAAAGAATCGATGANTCCNAGNACGGCAATTCCCAGAAGGGTNTGNATCGCNGTAAANAGGATCGTCAGTTCAAAACCAATTATGGTGAAAGCTGGAATTGCTAGGATCGGTTTTCCACTGACGGGAAGAACCCAATCTGAAGCCGTCCANGCAGGGAAACCATAACCAATAAAACAGCCAAGTGCTCCAAATGCAAGAGCGATCCATGGCACAAGTGTGAATTGTGGACCCAGAGCATGTTCGATTTCGTGTCTAGGGCATGGAGAAAGAGTGGTCGGTCTGACACCCTTTCCACGGACGTCCTCGATCGTATCCGTCATTTCGTCCAGGTTTTCAAAAACCCCCCAGACTCCTGTGAATTTACNCATCAGTGACCTCCTCCAGGATTCTTCATCGGAGGAATCGTACCTTCTTTGAGTTCCATGATGGCCATCGGAGGCAGAGTTTTGACGAAAATGGCAAACAAGGTAAAAAAGAAACCAAAACTTCCTACCGTAATGCCGACTTCAACGATGGTTGGCCAATATTCCCCCCAGGATGCTGGGTTGTATTCCCGCTGAAGGGAACTGCCAACAATGTTGAAACGTTCGAACCACATGCCGACATTGATCAGGGCACAGATGATCCAGACCGCCAGGGGATTGTTACGGACTTTCCATCGCCACAGAGGAATCGGAGAAATGACATTNCAGAAAACCATCAACCAGAAAGCAATCAGNGGGAAACTGATTTTCTGATCCCCAATCAATGACCAGCTTGCCATCTCACCAAAAGGCCGAAAGTAAAAAATTGCTCTTTCGTATGGGCTGCCACTGTACCAGGCTATGAAAAATTCGGTGGCATANGCATAGCCGACAATGATCGAAGTGAAAATGATGACTCGGCAGACACTTTGGATGACATGCTTTGTGATGTAATCTTCTAATCCAAAAACGGTTCTTATTGGGATCAGTACCGTCATCACCATGGAAAGCCCTGAAAAGATGGCNCCTGCNACAAAGTAGGGAGCAAAGATGGTGGTATGCCAACCTGGGACCGAGGACATGGCAAAGTCCCAGGATACGATCGAGTGCACGGAAAAGACCAACGGNGTCGCGATCGCAGCAAAGATCAGGTATCCGCGCATGTAATGCAGCCACTGATGATTGGTCCCCCTCCAGGCAAGAGCCATCGGGGTGTAGATCAGTGCTTTCAGTTTTTGTCCTTTGCGGACCGCTTCATCACGAAGGATNGCCATATCCGNAATCANNCCTANCATGAAGAACATGATNGANACGGACATGTAAGTNGTCACAGCGAANACATCCCAAAGCAACGGAGATTTAAAATTGACCCAGAGCATCCGTTCATTGGGATAAGGAATCAGCCAGTATCCAAGCCACGGGCGTCCTGTATGCAGCAGTGGGAAGAGACCGGCGGTCATCACTGCAAACACGGTCATTGCTTCCGCGCTGCGATAGATTGCAGTTCTCCAGGGGGCACGGGTAAGATAAAACACCGCGGAAATCAGGGTGCCTGCGTGTCCGATGCCGATCCAGAAAACGAAATTTGTAATGTAAAATCCCCAGGCGATGGGGTGACTGATGCCACTGAATCCGATGCCGACATCTACCTGGATGGAAAGACTCAAAGCGCCGAGCCCTAAGGCAAGCACAAAGCCTAGCAGCAGGAGAAAGTAGGAAGGATGAGGTTTTTCCAACATCCCCAGCATATCATCGTTGATTTGACCGTAGCTNAAGGTGGTGGCTTTGATGCCTGGATGACCGTTTTTNTCATCCACNATNACCTTTCCTGCTTCAGGTACGTAATCGATTGTTGTGACTGCCATGAATCGTTACTCCGTAATNATCCTTATCCGTGTGAAGNTTTGTGTCCACCTTTATCACCACCAGCCACCCGGGTGTTGACTTTTTTAAGGTAGGTGACTGCAGGTTGATAATTCAGTTCGGCAAGGACTTCGTATTGTCGGTCTCGGTGATCCTTGTCATTGTTCTTTGCTTTTTTTGCAACCTGACTGTTTTCATCCATCAGATTACCAAAACTGATGGCTTTTGTGGGACAGGTTTGTTGGCAGGCTGTCAGCACTTCCCCATCCTTGAGGTCTCGTCCTAGATTCGTCGCTTCATGTTTNGCNGCCACCAGCCGATGCTGGCAAAAATTGCATTTTTCCATCACNCCAACGGAACGTGTTGTGATGGCAGAATTCAACTGCTGATCGAGAGGAGCGGGGAATTCGTAATTGAACCAGTTGAAGCGTCGTACCTTGTAGGCACAGTTGTTGGAACAGTATCGGGTTCCAACACAACGGTTGTAGATCATCGCGTTCAGCCCCTCGGGATTATGATAGGTCGCGTATACGGGGCATACAGATTCGCAGCCGGCATTGGAACATTGCTGACACATCATCGGCGCGAATCGAACTTCGAAGTCATCACCATATCCTTCGATGTAACGTTCCATTCGAATCCATGACATTTCCCGGCCTATCGCGGTCCGGATTTTACCAACCACAGGAATGTTGTTTTCAGAATAACAAGCTACAACGCATGCTGAGCATCCGTTGCAAAGGTCAAGATCCACGGTCATACCCCAGCGATATGGCTTGTAATATCCTGCTGTTTCTGATCTTGGCGGGTAGAATTCAATTTCATGGGGGGGGAAATGCTGGGTCGCATGATGTCCAGAATCATGCTGAAGCTCTTCAACTGTAGTCGCAGCAGCAATATTACGACCTAACTGNCTAGCATTTCCATCGACATTAACAGTGTAGGACAGATCTTCCAGGGCACTCAGTTCCACACGGGTGGAGACAAGAGCTAGGCTTCCTGAATCATCCATTTCAGTGGGAAGCAGGTTCATCACATTAGCTCCGAATCCGTCTGCCACATCACCAGAATTTTCGTGTCCCTGTCCTATGGGAACCGCCACCGCATCACGGTGGATGCCAAAATTATAATAGGCAGTGGCTTTAATTGATCCTNNAGANGTTTGGACTTGAACCACACTACGATCCTTGATTCCTATCTTCTGAGCAGTATCTGGGTTGATTTCCAACCATGAATCCCAAACGATTTGACTCATAGGATCAGGAACTTCCTGCAACCATGGGTTGCGGGTTCCCCGGCCGTCACCGTGAAGAAGTGAAGTCGTAGGGATCAATGTAAGGCCCGAGCCTGAAAATCGTGTTTCCGCTATGGTCAGATTGGCTGCTTCATTTTTCAATCGTACCGAAATTAAATCCGGTTTACGGAACACTCCACCNTCTTCCAAAACTCTGACCCAGAATTGATCGAAGTGGCCTCGGTCACCAGATTCCTGTTGAATGGTTTGCCATTGCCGACGGATAAAATCACGGTAATCTGAAATCCCTGCAAAAGATTCAGGATTCATTGCCCGCGCTGACTCCAGCATCACATCTTCTCGGGCTCGTGCTTCAAAAAGTGATACCGGCGCCATCACAGGTTGTCGAATGCTACGAATGCCTGAACGTGGAAATGCATCACCCCAACTTTCATAATCCGTGAGAACCGGCAGTTGTAAATCAGTTTGGGACGAAGTGTCATTCTTTTGAGAGGCCAAACTGATCGTGAAGGTATTCTTAAGAGCCTTTTCGAACCCTATAGACTTTGGAAGTGCGTGCAGTGGATCAGAATCATCAATGATCAGTAACTTTACTTTGCCTGCATTGAGATCCTTGNCNAGTTCGATCAAGTTTTGATGACTTGTGTTCTCAGGAGCAGGTTGCTTGTGGAAGTGAAGGGTTTTCCCCAGATTTCCCGATACGGCATTCAAAATGTTGACTGCCACATGAAGGGAAGTCAGGTTTGAATTTCTGGCCGATGGGCCACCACCCAAAGCAAGGCTTGGAGAATGTTTGATGAATTGAAGCGCCAGTTCATTAAGCTTTTCTGCAGGAACACCAGTTGCTTCAGCAACTTTTTCCGGTTTGTAGGAGGCAAGCATTCTGGAAAGAAATTTATGACCCCCTTTCTTATCACGGATCACGGATGCCAGGCTTAATGCCACGAGTGCTTCACTCCCTGGTCGGATCACGACCCACCGGTCAGCTTTGGCACCCGTAAGTGAAACATGAGGGCTCAGGTGAACCAGCTCGGTCTTTGTCTTCCCGTCATAGGCATTTGANTCCGAGAACCTGCGCGCATTTTCACACGGGTTCCCCCAAGTCTCCAAAAAATCTGNCCCGAAATTGTAAATGACTTTTGCTTTCTCAAAGGCGANTTCTGGTGTATCGTTGCGTCCAAAACAAAGTTCGTTGGCATGACGCTGACTTTGTTGATCAAGAAGCTGGAATGCGACACGTTTTCCACCTCCTACTGCCTTGAACCATTCTTCAAAAAAAGACCCGTCAGAGCCACTCAGGGGTTTCCCAAGGTAGACAACTTTGCCCGAGGCATCCTCAAGTTTGTCCTTAAAAATTTTCTGTCCTTCTTCCCAACTGATCGTTTTTCCNTTCAGGGATGGTTTNGAAGTTCTATGNGGATTGTAGAGGGTCTGCATCGAAGCTTGACCTCTTGCACATAGAGCGCCCTGATTCATTGGGTGAAGAGGGTTTCCTTCAGCTTTCTGAGCTCGGTTTTCGCGAACTGTGACCATCATGCCGCATCCTGCCTCGCACTCGGTGCAGGTACTCATGTACTGATAGGCAGTGTGTGGGGTATATTCAAAATTGGTGGGCGGCACCAGCATGGGGATCAGTTTTTCCGGTTTCTGATCACAAGCCGCAGCAACCGTTGCAGCTCCACCTGCACCCATGTANTTGAAAAGGTTTCTTCGGCTTAAGCNTTTTTTCATCGAAGACTCCCTAATAATGACAGGTGTAGCAGTCGTTCATATTCGGATTATGAAATCCTTCGGCATGCACCATNTGCATCTTTTTTTCACGTTCCGCNTCGTTCTGCTTCGCATTAAACCAACCGGCCATGGTGTTTCCGGTTCTTTTTCGCTCCACAGCACCTTTTACCTGGAGGTGGCACTGCATGCACCAGCCCATTCCTCCAAAACTNTTGTCCACCACCTTCACCACCTCCATTTGACTCACGTTTCCATGACAGGATTCACAACGTGTGTCACCACCCATCTTGAACTGCATCAATCGGCATTCCAGACTGCGTGAATCATTTTCCATATCACAGCCTTTTCCAGCATTTTCTATGAGCCGGCTGCTCTTCACATTAATATGGCGTTTGTGTGGGAATCTCACATAATCNGGTATATCATGGACTTTAGCCCAGGGAATCGGTTCCCCTTTTTCCCAAAAATCACGCATTTTATTGACTTCAGCACTTTCTGGCTGGACGAGTTTCATCTGGTTCGAACCGTGACAACCAACACAGGTGCTGACAGGTGGAACTCCTGAAGCGTATGAACGCCGAGCATAGATATGGCAGAACTGACAGGCTATTCCATTTTTTGAAACATGAAGCTTGTGGCTGAAGGCGATCGGTTGATCCCTCACAGGCGCTTTGGAATTCAGAACTAAGAAACCAATATCCGTGGCGGACATTTCCCCCGGCAGCATGAAAAAGAAAATGCTGAATACACCGATAATTACGCCTTTGAAAAGACGAATCATGTCTCTATCAGTTCTTTGAGAAAGGTGTGGCATTGAATGAAATCGTAAAATAAAGACCTATTTTCTACTCTGTTCGTTTTTCAATAGCAATTTTTTTTCTTATCATGATTCCATGAAGGAGTGGAATCTAACCCTAAGTCTTGATNAAGAACGAATTCATGATGAATCTTCATTTTGAAACCCAGAAAGTCTCGCAGATCAAACTCAACTAGCAAGGAAGAATTCTTTTTTATAGTTTTTTTAAAATCTTCATATTTGGGTACTACAGTGTTAGTAGGAACGGGTTTTTTTGACAAACTCACTGCTCCCTTATGTTCATAGAGAAGAGATTCATTAAGAAACTTTTTGAGTTCAAGCTTTGAGAATCACATAAAGCAGTCCAAACAAACCAAATCAAAATCAGGAAAAGTATTCTTCCCAGTTCTTTTCGGTTTGATTTCCAAAGACAATAGAAGCAGCCTTTTTCAAGGGCTCGGAGTTTTTAAGGAAGTCATGATGGAAGAGTAGAGAAAGTCGGGTACGTCGTCGAAGAAGGTCCGCGAGGCAGACCGGCATTTCCTGTTCAGCAATAAGGTTCATTTCACAAAGAAGGTTTTCCGCTTCAGGAAATATGGGTGNTGTCAGTGACGAATCATGATGTATCATTTCCAACAATTCGAAGGCTTCTTCTCCGTAACGGCGCCAAAGGCATTCCGCCTGAGTATCGTATGCGTTAGGATGAAAGGGGACGTTCAGCCCTAATTTTTGAGCCTGGTTCAGAAAATCCAGNCGCTTTTCTGGNTCAGGCTCCCCGAACCAGCGCTTTTTAGGATCAGGCAGTGTAATACCCATCCTTGATAGTTCTGCACATAATTCCTCACCGATATTCAAACAGTCAGTGAGTTTACCTCCATAAATGCTGATATGTCGCTTTTCAGTATCGACATCTATGGCGTGTTTACGCGAAAGTTTGGTCCAGTCACTGTTCTGGTCAACTTGGCCTGTTTCCAAAACCAGTGGGCGCACCCCCCAGCGTTCGGCAAAAATGTCTTTTTCCTCAAGGGGATGCTTTAATTTCACGCGTTTGTTGATGTTATCCAATACAAACTGTCGGTCTTCCTTGGTTACCTCCGTTTCGGGGTCTTTGACACGGTTGTCAGTTGTACCGATGACGGTTCTGTTGCCCATCGGAATGGCGAAAAAAAGCCTCCCATCATCGGCAAAAAAGGTCAGAACCCTTTCAATTTCTGTTAATCTTNGAACTACAAGGTGAATTCCTTTTGAAAAAATATGACGATGTTTGCCTTTCTGACGGCTTATTTCGTTCTGNCGATCCACAAAGGGACCACATGCATTGATCACGACCCGGGAACGGATGCTCCATTCCTTTCCTGTTTGNGTGTCCCNGACTTGGGTTANCCAGTGACCATCCTCTTTCAGTTCAGATCCCTGGGATTCGATGTAGTTGACAGCAGCGCATTCTTCTGTCAATGCGCGACGAATGAACTGGAAGACAAAGCGGGAATCGTGTTCCACGAGATAGGCATCTGAATATTCGACTCCTCCGATACTGTTGGAAGTACTGATTACCGGTTCTTCACGATCAATCTTTGATCTNGAAAGCAACCTTGGAGGGNGGGTGAAACAGATTCCCATCAACCAATACAGAAAAGTCCCGAGATAGATCATCAGTGCCGGGAAACGGAACCCTTTTTCGAGATTGGTGAAAAAACGTATCTCCCGAACCGAGGATGGGTAGGCCCGGATCAACTGGTTTCGTGAACGACAGAGTTGTCGTACCAAACCAAATTCAAGGCCTTCCAGGTATTTGATTCCACCCCATATCAGATTTGATGAACTTTGACTGGTTTCGCCGCCGAAATCCTTACGATCAATCAAGGCGGTTTTGATGCCTCTTGCCGATAAAGCAGCGGCAGCGACTGAACCATTGATTCCACCTCCGATGATCAAAACNTCGAATTCTTCGGATTCCAACCTNAGGATTTGGTTGTTTCTGAGTGTCATGAATGNAGATTGAGATGTATTAAAATCTCTTATAGAAGTTTGAGGGCGGTGGTTTCATCGGTGATCAGGGAATGGATGAACCCTCCTGTGATGGCTCCCCGGATGGCTTTGATTTTNTCGGAACCTCCAGCAATCCCGATCACGTGTTTCATCTTCTTCAATTGCATNAATTTGACAGTGATCAGTCGATGATGATGTTCGAGTTTCAAAACATTTCCTTGATCATCAAAAAATTCTCCATGTATCTCACCTGCGGCTCCTTCATTTTTTAGAAGTTCCAGTTCTTTTTGGGATCGGTAGCCGAATCTGACGAATTCAGAATTAGGCATCAGTGCACCGATTCCAACCAGTGTCATGTCCGANNNTAGAGCCGTTTCCATCACAGTTTGGACTTCCGCTTCTTGCAACAGAGTTTCACAAAGGCTCCTGGTACTGAGTAGAAGTGGAGTAGGAAGAACACGAAACGGGTAATAAAATCCNCTCAACGGCGCACCTACGTTTCCTGTCCTTCTTTCAGCCAAATACTGCGTCACTCCCCCGCAAAGGCTGACGAATTCGGTTTTCTCGGGGAGCATGCGACTCAAATGCATGGTAATCCCAGAAACAGTATGCCCCCAACCCAGGCCGACCAATGCTNCCTTAGGATCCAGCCGTGTCTCCAGTAAATGAGCTCCAGCGATGCTGAGGTTTTGTTTNAGTTGCTCTTCGGCCACTTCTGGAATGATCATCACTTCACGCAGTTTCCAGTGCTTTTTGAAAGCCTGTTCCAGTTCCGCCAATCTGGCGTCCTTTCCCTGAACATGGATGGCCACCGTCCCGTCATGGCGGGTTTCGTTGAGGATGTTGATCACTCTGGAACGGTTGAGCCCCAGTTTCTCTGCGATCTCAACCTGGGTCATGCCTGCTTTGAAGTAATACCAGGCGACCCTTGAGGCATAAAGTTGGTAATCTTTTTGGGAAACTTTCATTTTTAAATTATTTTGATAGAACATTTGTAAATAAATTTTTCAAAAATCTAAAATCAATTTNTCTGAAGTCGAAGATTCAAAAGATAATTGTACTGAAATTGCTTGGACTAAAACCCGGATAGCAGTGCCTCTCAAAGTCAGCAGGGAAATCCGGTCAGAGAGGAATGGATGTAAACAAACTGGAGCAGAAATGGAGCAAATTGAGAATTCGGATTCCCCAAGGGTTGGGGTCATCATGGGAAGCGTATCGGACTGGGAGACGATGAAGGAGGCCTGTTCAGTGCTTGAAGAACTCGAAGTGGCATATGAAAAACGTGTTGTTTCGGCACATCGAACACCTCAATGGCTGACTCTATACGCTGAGGAAGCAGAAGGGAAAGGACTTCAAATCATCATTGCNGGNGCAGGAGGAGCGGCACATCTTCCAGGAATGGTGGCCTCTCAGACTTTACTGCCGGTGATCGGTGTGCCGGTTCGTACTTCAAGTCTGAACGGGATGGATTCTCTGTTTTCCATTGTCCAGATGCCCCGTGGAGTTCCGGTAGCCACCGTCGCAATTGGAGGAGCCGGCGCTCACAATGCAGGATTACTGGNGGCACAGATACTCTCACTCCAGGATCAAGCACTGCGTCAACGACTCCAAAAGAGACGTGAGAGGATCCGGGATGAAGTTCTTGAAAGTCAACTCCCATGAGTGACGAAGAAGGCATACTTATGCCAGGCTCTTTNATCGGCCTACTTGGTGGAGGACAGTTGGCACGGATGCTGATTTTGGCTGGTCATCCCCTTGGATTCCGATTTGTGGTTNTGGATCCTGACTCGGAAGCTCCNGCNAGCCAGGTTGGTGCCAGGCATTTGGCTCATTCATATACGGACAAAAAGGCTCTGAAGGAACTTGCAGAGCAATGCAACCTGGTCACTTATGAATTTGAAAATGTCGATGCCGATTCNGTGGAATGGCTGGAAAANCGTGTCGACCTTCCCCAGNGCAGCCAACTGCTCCGAACGGCACAGCATCGTCTGAATGAGAAAAAGTCCATCCAAAATCTTGGTATTGGTGTGACTGGTTTTCGGGAGGTCCAGACACTTCCAGATCTGGAAAAGGCTTTTGAAGAATATGGTTCGGTTTTGCTCAAGACCGTTTCAGGTGGCTACGATGGCAAGGGACAGAAACGGATCAGGACGGAAGAAGAAATCAGATTCGCTTTTGAGGCCCTTCATCAGGAAGGGATTCCGCTGATTGCAGAGGAATACCAGTCCTTCGAACGCNAGCTTTCGGTGGTGGTGGCCCGCAGTCGTTTTGGGGAAGTCCGCTGTTTTCCGGTTTCCGAGAATCTTCATCACCAAAATATACTGACAATCTGCCGTATTCCTGCGAGGCTTTCTGAACGAGTTGAAAAAGAAGCCAATCGGATTGCTACCTCTCTTGCAGAAGGGCTCGGACTGGTTGGAGTGATGGGTGTGGAAATGTTCCTGCTTTCAGATGGGGATTTGCTGGTCAACGAAATAGCTCCCAGGCCTCACAATTCCGGGCATTTCACATTGGATGCATGCGAAACCTCACAATTTCATCAGCATCTGCTTGCCATTGCAGGATGGCCTCTAGGCCCGACCGAACTGATAAAACCCACGCTCATGTTGAACCTCATCGGGGAACAACAGGATAAGCTTCTCAAAAACCTGAAGAGGCTTCCCTTTGGGGCAAAATTGCATCTTTATGGAAAAAAGGAGATACGCCCAGGAAGAAAAATGGGTCACCTCAATCTGAGCATGGAGAATCAAAGTCAGCTTTTGGAAACTCTGAAACAGCTCCAAGTCTGGGACGGTGAGTTCCTGGACAGGATGCTAACTTGAAATCTATTTGATTTTTGCAGGGCATGCCAAAAATCTAAATCTATCCTTAGGAAGCGGATATGCCTGAGAAACTTTTATATGAAGGAAAAGCGAAAAAGCTTTTCACCACGGAGGATCCGGGACTTCTTCGGGTCGAATACAAAGATGATGCGACAGCTTTCAACGGGAAAAAATTCGACCGCATGGAAGGCAAAGGACAGTTGAACAATGCAATCTCCATTTTCTTTTTTGAATACCTGGGAAAAAATCAAATTCCGAGTCATTTTGTCCGCAGGATTTCTGAAACCGAACAGTTGGTCCGCAGTGTACAAATTGTACCCTTGGAAGTAGTGGTGCGAAATGTGGCGGCTGGGTCGCTCAGCAAAAGAATTGGTTGGGATGAAGGTCGAGAACTGCCTTATCCGATTGTGGAGTTTTACTACAAGGACGATGATCTAGGGGATCCCCTCCTTGCAGAAGAACACATTCGCCTTTTGGAACTGGCCACCGAAGAAGAAATGCAGGAACTCAAGAAGAAGGGTCTTGCGGTGAATAAGGTTTTGAGACCGTTGCTTGAACAGAAAAATATCCGACTCATCGATTTCAAACTGGAGTTCGGCCTGGACCAGAATGGAGGGCTTTTGCTGGCCGATGAGATTTCTCCTGATACCTGCCGTTTTTGGGATGCAGATACCGGCAACAAAATGGACAAGGACCGCTTCCGTAGGGATCTTGGCGGAGTCACCGAAGCTTATCGGGAAATCTATCAACGGCTTACTGGAGACAATCTGTGAAAGGCATTATTACTGTGGTCCTAAAACAGGACATCCTGGATCCGCAGGGGAGGGCGGTTATGAGTTCGCTACAGGGTCTTGGATTTGGTGAGGTTCAGGATGTTCGTATCGGAAAATCAATCGAAATCGAACTGGATGGCCTATCTGTTGATGAGGCAGATTCGAGGCTGCGCAGGATGTGTGAATCGATCCTCGTTAACCCGGTTATCGAGGACTACCAGATAGAGATTGTCGAGGATTGATGCGCTGCGCGGTTATTGTTTTTCCCGGCTCCAACTGTGATTCCGATCTCTACAAAGCGATCAATGAATTCGATGGAGTGGAGGTGGAATACGTGTGGTACACCACCAAAACCCTGGATGGGTTTGAACTGATCCTGCTTCCGGGGGGCTTTGCCTATGGAGATTATCTACGAGCCGGAGCCCTTGCGGCACGGGCTCCAGTGCTGAAGGCCCTGACCCAGGCAGTAGACCAAGGCGTCCGGGTGATCGGTATCTGTAACGGCTTTCAGGTTCTCACGGAGTGCGGACTTCTTCCAGGAGCACTCCAACGAAATTCCGGATTGCATTTCATCTGTGATACACCTCCGATCGAGGTGGTTCAGGTTCAATCGGTTTTTTCTTCACGCTACCAATTGGGTGAATTGATACGTCTTCCGATTGCACATGGTGAGGGAAACTACACCTGTGATGAACTGACTTTGAGACATCTTCAGGCAGAAAACCGGATCGTTTTCCGTTACGCTTCGGGAAACAATCCTAATGGTTCACTTGACAACATCGCAGGCATTCTCAACCCGCGAGGCAACGTGCTGGGAATGATGCCTCATCCTGAAAGGGCTATGGCCGACTGGATGGGAACCAGTGACGGACGCCGTCTTTTTGAGTCGGTACTCAACCTCTATCCGGAAACCGCCGATGCCGCCTGAACCGACTCCTGAGGAAATTGCCGGGCAACATCTCTACCGAAGTCTGGGCCTCAGTGATTCGGAATACGAACAAGTTTCCGAACTGCTGGGACGCAAGCCGAACCTCACCGAAACAGGGATCTACGGGGTAATGTGGTCGGAACACTGCAGTTACAAAACCTCCAAAATGCAACTCTCCCGTTTCCCGACCCACGGACCTCATGTGCTCCAAGGACCAGGCGAAGGCGCCGGAGTGGTGGATCTGGGGGATGGCTGGGCCGTTGTCTTCAAGGTCGAGAGTCACAATCATCCTTCGGCCATAGAACCATACCAGGGCGCGGCCACCGGAGTTGGTGGAATCCTGAGAGACATCTACTCCATGGGGGCCAGGCCGGTGGCATTTCTCAATTCCCTACGCTTTGGACCTTTAAAGGCTGGACAGGGAAGAGACATCCCCATCGTCAAACGAAACCGTTACTTGTTTGGCGGAGTGGTCGCTGGAATTGCAGGCTATGGCAATTGCATCGGTGTTCCTACCGTTGCCGGGGAAGTGGGTTTCGATGCCTGCTACTCTGGAAATCCTTTGGTCAATGCCATGTGCGTCGGAGTGGTCCGTCATGAAGATCTGCAGCATGGCCGGGCCGAAGGCATTGGCAACCCGGTGATTTATGTTGGTGCTGCTACGGGCAGGGACGGGATTCATGGAGCCACTTTTGCGTCAGAGGAACTGAACGAAAAATCAGAGGCAAAGCGCCCAGCCGTTCAGGTCGGAGATCCTTTCATGGGCAAACTGGTCCTCGAAGCCTGTCTTGAACTCTTTCAGTGTGGAGCTGTGATCAGTGTCCAGGATATGGGAGCAGCAGGTTTGACCTGTTCCAGTACCGAAATGGCTGAAAAAGGTGGTAATGGAATGGAACTCGACTTGGACCTTGTTCCCCAGCGTGCCTTGGAAATGTCCCCTTACGAAATTATGCTCTCTGAATCTCAGGAACGGATGCTTTTGGTTGCAAAAGAGGGAAGGGAAGAGGAGGTGTTCCACATTTGCAGGAAATGGGAAGTTCCTGCATGCACGGTAGGGAGAGTGGTCTCGGAGCCAGTGCTGCGTCTGCTACATCACGGACATTCGGTTGCAGAACTTCCTCTTGACCGTCTGTTGGGTTCCTGTCCGGTTTATGAACGAGAAGCCGTTCCTTCCAAATTGCAACTGGGGAGACAAAAGCAAGAATCAGTATCGTGGGACCTTCCACAAGACCTCGGAGCCCTGCTCAAAGAGATGATCATCCAGCCGGAACTGGCTTCGAAACGCTGGGTCTACGGTCAATACGATTCAATGGTGCGGACTTGTACTTCAGTAGGACCTGGATCAGATGCTGCCGTGATTCGGATTGATGGAACCGAAAAAGCGCTCGCGATGAGCATCGATGGTAATTCACGTTACGTCCAGCTCGATCCGAAAACCGGAGGCCGTATTGCAGTTGCTGAAGCTGCAAGAAACGTGGTTTGTTCCGGAGGACGTCCCCTAGCACTGACCAACGGTCTGAACTTTGGCAATCCTGAGAAACCTGAGATTTTCTGGCAGCTTCGTGAAGCGGTTACAGGAATTTGTGAAGCCTGTGAAAGCCTCAAACTACCTGTGACAGGAGGGAATGTCAGCCTCTACAACGAAACAAATAGGGAGGCAGTATATCCAACTCCCCTGATCGGAGTCGTCGGACTGGTGGATCACCCCGATCATGAAACGACGCAGCATTTAAAACAGGCAGGAGATGTGCTCTTGCTTTTGGGGGAAACCGAAGAGGAACTCGGAGGGTCTGCACTTCAGCAGTTCCAGACGGGATCCATTTTTGGAATGCCTCCCTCTCTCAATCTGGAAAAAGAAAAAACCCTCCAAAATGCCGTTCTCAATGCCATTCAACAACACTTGATCGCCTCGGCACACGATCTTTCACATGGAGGATTGGCACTGGCGCTATTGACATGCTGCAGTGGAGAACTGGGGGTGCATGTGGATTTGGAATTGGGGATTCGTGAGGATCTTGCCCTTTTCAGTGAAACCCAGTCTCGGATCCTGCTTACAGTAGCACCTCAAAACCTGCAGCAGGTTGAGATGCTGATGCAAGCAGAAAATGTTCCCTGCGAACGTATTGGAGTGGTCATGCCCGGACGTTTTGATGTGGCTCTCAACGGTAGATTCGTCATCCAGGAAGAACTTCCCGGTCTGAGAGAACTCTGGGAAAACGCTTTGGAATCCATCATGAGTTCCGAAGACCATGTGATTTCTTCAAGTCCTTTGGCAGCCTGAACCATGTGTGGGATCTTTGGTATTTTTGGTCACCCGAAAGCATCAGAACTGACTTTTTTTGGCCTTCATGCCCTGCAGCATCGAGGTCAGGAAAGTGCTGGTATCAGCGTTTCGGACGGGGAAACCATCCGCACAAAACGTGGTCAGGGATTGGTCAGCGAGGTATTTTCAAGTGATGAATATCTTGATTTTCAGGGAAATCAGGCCATTGGGCATGTCCGTTACACGACTGCTGGAGACAGTGGCCTTCTCAATGCGCAACCGTTGGTCTTTCGCTACACGGGAGGACAGGTCGCGGTGGCCCACAATGGGAACCTGGTCAATGCCAAACGTCTAAAAGACCAGTTGGAGCGGCAAGGTTCTATCTTTCAGACCAACAGTGACACCGAAGTCGTCTCTCACCTTATTGCGCGTTCCGGACCTCCCATCGACCAGGCATTTCAAGATTCCCTGAGGGTTATCGAAGGGGCCTATGCGCTTCTGTTGATGACGGAAAAACAGATGATTGCCGCTCAGGATCCCCGGGGTTTCCGACCGCTTTCCCTTGGGCAGTTTGAAAATGCCTGGGTGGTCAGTTCTGAAAGCTGTGCCTTCGACACGATTGGTGCCGAATATGTGCGTGAAATCAAACCTGGAGAATTGCTTGTCTTCGATGAGCAAGGGCTGAGCATGCGTTCCTTCACGGGAGTACAGCCCCGGAGAATCTGTTCCTTTGAATACATCTACTTTGCACGTCCTGACAGTGAAGTCGATGGGATCAGCGTCCATAATGTGCGTAAAGAACTGGGAAGGGAACTTTGCCGTGAAGCCCCAGCCGAAGCAGATCTGGTGATCGGTGTTCCTGACTCAGGATTGGCTGCGGCGGTGGGCTATGCAGAGCAAAGTGGCCTGCCCTATGAACTAGGAATGATGAAAAACCGTTATGTTGGCAGGACCTTCATCCAACCCAACCAGGAACTGCGGCGCCGTGGGGTGAAGATGAAACTCAGTGTGGTGCGCAAGGCGGTGGAAGGCAAACGCGTGGTACTGGTGGATGATTCGATTGTTCGGGGTATCACCAGCGGGAGGATCGTATCGATGCTCAAGGAAAACGGTGCGAGTGAGGTGCATATGCGTGTTACCTCTCCTCCGATCACTCATCCCTGCCTCTATGGAATCGATACAGCCAGACGCATGGAACTGATTGCAGCAGAGCAGTCGGTTGAGGAAATTCGGGATGGGATCGGCGCAGATTCCCTCCATTTTATCACGGAAAAAGGGATGATTAAGGCTACTGCTAGGCAAGACATCTCTTCCGATCAGGGGCATTGCCTTTCCTGCTTCAATGGGAATTACCCGACTCCAACAACGTAATGAGGATCTTCTCCCGCTTACTGCAAAAGCATGAAAAGTAAAGCTTACCATCAGGCAGGAGTTAGTCTGGATGCAGCGGATGAGGTGGTCGAACGTGTCAAACCACTGGCACAAAGCACCTTCAGGCCTGGAGTGATGGGTGGACTGGGGGGCTTTGGTGGCCTCTTTCACCTTGATCCCAAGAAATGGAACAACCCGGTCCTCGTCTCCGGAACCGATGGAGTTGGAACCAAGCTTAAACTGGCCTTTCAACTGAAGAAGCATGATACCATCGGCATCGATCTGGTGGCGATGTGTGTCAACGACATTCTGGTTCAGGGTGCGGAACCATTGTTTTTTTTGGATTACCTTGCCTGTGGAAAATTGTTTCCAGACCAGATAGGGATCATTGTCAGCGGTATCAGTGAAGGCTGCAGGCAGGCCAACTGTGCTCTGATTGGAGGTGAGACGGCGGAAATGCCGGGAATGTATGTTTCTGAGGAATATGATCTGGCGGGTTTTGCCGTGGGAGTGGTGGAACAGGACGAGATCATTGATGGGAGAAAAATCCAGGAAGGTGATATCCTATTAGGGCTTCCTTCCAGCGGGGTCCACAGCAATGGTTATTCGCTGGTTCGTAAAATTCTGGACAAAACCTCCACAGACCTCAATCAAAGTGTTGATGATTCAAAGCTGGAAGTTGACCCAAAAAAACTTGGGGAACTGTTGCTGGAACCAACCAGGATATACGTAAAGCCGGTGTTGAAACTTCTTCAAGCCCTTCCTATCAAAGGAATGGCACACATCACGGGTGGAGGACTGCCTGGGAACATTCCCAGGATCCTCCCGGAAGGGACGGCGGTTCAGCTCGATTCAGGATCCTGGGATAACCTCTTGGTTTTCGAATGGTTGGAAAAAAACGGAAACCTCAGCAAAGAGGAAATGCTGCCTGTTTTCAACATGGGGATTGGATTCGTCATCTGTGTATCTGTTGAAGACGTGGATGCAACACTTTCCCTTTTACAGAACGAAGGTGAAAAACCGAGGGTCATTGGCAGGGTGGTTCGTGGCAATCGAAACGTAATTCTGGAGTGAAATGCGCCTGGCCGTTTTTGCATCTGGACGGGGTTCCAACATGCTTGCCATTGCAAGGGCCATCGAGGAGGGAAAGCTTCCTGGAGTCAGTATCAGTTTGGTGGTTTGTGACAAACCTTCTGCACCGGTGCTGGAACATGCCCGGAAAATGGAACTGAGTACCTTTACTTTTGAAAGCAAGAATTTTTCAACCAAAAAGGACTACGAATCCGAGATTCTGCGGCAGCTAGAAAAATACCGGATCGACCTTGTCATTCTAGCGGGGTTTATGCGAATCATTGGTCCAACCCTACTTCAGGTTTG
>NYUB01000089.1 GCA_002683785.1 Deltaproteobacteria bacterium | reverse complement strand
TTTCTCACGCACAATCCCGTTTTTGACGATAGTGCCACTTTGGCATTCCTTGCATTGAATCATTGCATTACTCCATATGCACTTTAAATAAAGACACTATACCATATGTCTATCTATATGTAAACACTCTCTGATTTTCCTATACTTTCAGGATCCAGATCAGGATACGGATTCGCTGAGAGCCCAGGCCCCATAGCCGACCACCCGGTCTTTGGAACCTGCGGTGTCTCCCGAATTGCAGAGTCCAAGTCTTTGTATTTTCCAACCCTGGATGCGTGCATGGCGCAGCAGTCCCCGCAGGGGGTGGGCCCCGCAGGCCTGTTCCGGAAGAATTTTTTCGTCCTCAAATGATTCGATTGCCTCAGCCGTCTTTTGATCGATGGCCTGGGCTTCCGAATAAGAGTGGAAATGACTCAAGTCGGTGCTGAGCAGCAACAGGTTTTGAGGATCTTCGAGCAGATTTTCCAGCAATCCTGACAACGAATCAGGAGAAATTTCACCAACCACCGCGGGAATCAGTTCGAACTCGTTCAGGATTTCCTGAAGAAAAGGGAGCTGCACTTCGAGGCAATGCTCATCCTGATGGGCATCGTCACGCAGTTGAACTTCAGGAAAACGGAGCAGTTCACGGATCTGTTGCTTGGCGAGGGGGATCCTTCCGAGGGGAGTTTCAAAGGCATCGGTCCCGGGAAACGCAATTCCCTCAAGCCAAACCCGATGGGCCGGGCCGAGGAGGAGGATGCGATGGAAGTCATCCCGGTTTTTCCTGAGCAGATGGTACGCAAGGGCCGCGGTGGTTCCGGAATAGACATAACCCGCGTGGGGAACGATCAGGGCCCTTAAATGCTGATCCGCAGGCAAATCCTCATTGGGGTCTTCTGCCTCAGATGCCTCATCCAGCATTTCCCGGAGGTTTTGTTTCAGTTCCGCTGCTTCTCCAGGATAAAATAGGGAAGCCACTGCTGGAGGGCGGACCGATTCGGTTGTTTCCTGACGAGTCATCATTTTTTCTCAAGATGATTTTCGTATTGGCAGTGGGATTCCTGATTCAATATCCGAAATGTTTGATTTCTTCTCCCTTTTCTCCAATTTCGGTCATGGCGCGGATGCCCATTTCCAGATGCATGTCGACGAATTTGGCAGTTACCCTGCGATCCATTTCCTGGGTCTTGATCCCGTCAGGCATCAGAGGCATGTCAGAAACGAGCAACAGTGCCCCGCGTGAAATCTTGTTTGCATGACCGACGATGAAGAGGGTCGCGGTTTCCATGTCGATGCCGATTGTGGAAAGTCGTGTCAGGCGATCACTGAAATCCTGGTCCCATTCCCAGACCCTCCGGTTGGTGGTATAAATGACTCCGGTCCGGTATTCCTGTTCGAACTCGATGAGGGTGTTCGAAACGAATTTGTGGAGCTTGAAAGAAGGCAGGGCGGGAACCTCGGGAGGCAGGTAGTCATTGCTCGTCCCTTCTCCTCGGATGGCAGCAATCGGAAGGATGAATCGGCCGATTTCGGTGGAGCCTTTCAGCCCGCCGCATTTTCCCAGAAAGAGCACTCCCCGGGGATGCCTTGCGGAGAGCAGATCCATGATTGTGGCTGCATTAGCCGACCCGATGCCGAAATTGATGATTGTCAATCCTTCGGTGTTGGTGCAGGTCTGCATCGGACCCTCTTCTCCACGGATCGGTTGATTGAAACGTTCAGAAAATTTTTTGACGTAATTGTCGAAATTGGTGAGTAGGATATAATCTCCAAAATCTCCAATATCGGTTCCGGTGTAACGCGGAAGCCAGTCCCGGGTGATGTCCTGTTTTGAAAGCATGGGCACAGCTTGGTGTTTAGGATTCCAACGGTTGATGCAGGAAAGTCTTTTCTCCCTTGTTGTAACTGCCTGCTCCCTGACCGCTGCCATAGAGTTTGTATTTGTAAATCACCATTCCTTCGAGCCCAACTGGCCCTCGGGCATGGGTTTTACAGGTACTGACGCCGACTTCTGCGCCGAGTCCATAACGGAAACCATCGGCAAAACGTGTTGAGGCGTTCCAGAAAACTCCTGCTGAATCAACTTCGTCCATGAATCGTTCGGCCGTTTCACGGTTTTCAGTGACGATCGAGTCGGTGTGATTCGAGCCGTAGCGGTTGATATGTTCGACTGCTCCGTCGAGGCCTGCCACGATTTTGACAGAAAGGATCAACTCCAGGTATTCGGTCTGCCAGTCTTCTTCCGAAGCGTCTTTCAGTTTCAGTTGAGTATGGGCTTCCAAGCGCTTCATGGTTTCGGAGCAGGCTCGTATTTGCACTCCTGCTTCAGAAAGATCCTCAAGGATCTTTGCCAGCAGTTTGGAGTCAAGATCCCGGTCCACCAATAACGTTTCCAGTGCATTGCAGACTGAGGGGTAATCGGTTTTGGAATCGAGCACCACCTCCCGGGCTTTATCCCGATCTGCATCGGCATCCAGATAGACATGGCAGATACCGTCTGCATGCCCAAGCACCGGGACTTGAGCCCGGGCNTGGATGGACTTCACCAGTTCGTTGCTGCCACGTGGAATGATGAGGTCCAGTTCTTCNCTCATTTGNACCAGTTGTGACACTTCGTCACGGGTTTCAATCANGCTCAGGGCATTCACGGGCATCCCATCACACTGGGAGGCGGTTTGCCGAAGTACCTCGGCAAGTATGCGGTTGGAGCATTTTGCTTCGCTTCCTCCCTTGAGGATGACTGCGTTTCCCGATTTGACCGCTAGTGCTGAAATCTGCACAACTACATCAGGACGAGACTCAAAGATGCACAGGACTACGCCGATCGGGCAACTGACTCGGTATAGATCCAGACCTTCGTCGAGTCGTGATGCCTGCAGGACCTTGCCGACCGGGTCTTCCAGTTTTGCCACGCTTTCACAGTTCTGAGCCATCTGCTCCACTTTTGCTTCATTCAGCATCACCCTTTTGTAGGCACTTTCACTAAGATCACCGCGTTGTACCATCTTCTCTGCTTCTACAAGGTCCAGGGCATTGGCTTCAAGGATGCACGAGCAGTTGGAACGCAGGGTTGCAGCAAATTCCAAAAGAACCTGGTTTTTGTGATCGGTACCAAGGTTTGAAAGCTGGAGATATGCGTTGCGTGCCTGCCGGGTCTGTTCCCGGAGTTCAGGGGAAATGGTTGAATCGTTCATGGGCCTTCGTTCATCAAAGAAGATCGGTTTCAGGAAACCTGTAATCGAAAATAGACATCAATTGAATTAGTATACACGATTAAACGATGAAATTCTCCATGGATGCAAAGCAAATCTTCCCGGGGTTTGGTTTTGACATCACAGGGGGCTTTGGATAGCATCTAGTTGAAAATACCTTTGTTTTTGATCCAGAACGATGGCCAAAGTGATCAACCTCGCGGAACGGCGCGAGCAGAAGATTCAGGAAAAGCTCCACAGTCCGATGCAGGGCTGGATCGTCTGGCTCAAATGTCCGCAATGCGAGACACGTGAATATTCTGAACTGCGCATGGCCGAAGGACGCATCCACAAATGCGGAACCCTGGTCGAGGAACACGAAGTGGAAATCGACATCCGTGCAGAACTGACCGTGTCTCTCAGAAATTCAGAATTGATTTCAGAACTGTTGAACAAAACCAATGCCAAGGGGTTTCTTAAAAAATTCCTCAAATCGGGACGGGCGATGCTTGAGCACCTCGAAAGAAGCGAGGAGGAATACCGGAAACGCCTGGAGTTGATGGCTTCATGCGAATGTAAACCCTATCCTGATGATTGGGATCCTGTAGAGAAGGGGCTCGAGATCAAGAAGATGGACCCTTTGGGTCTGCAACTCACCCCTGCACGACAGCCGGAGTTGCATTTTCCGGACGCATCCTGAAATCAATGCAAATCCCTGCTCCGCTGGAACGGCTGGTCGAGGAATTTTCACGTTTCCCCGGCGTGGGACGTAAGACCGCACAGCGTCTTGCTTTCCGGGTGCTGAGCTACACTCCTGAGGAGGCAAGAAACTTTGCCGAGGCCATCGTCAGGGTCAAGGAGCAGATCCGTCCCTGCAGCAGTTGTTTCATTTTTACCGATAACGATCCCTGTGACATTTGCAGCAGTAGTTCCCGGGAAAGAAACCAGCTTTGTGTCGTGGAACAGGCGAACAATGTTTTGGCGATTGAAAAAAGCGGGATCTTTCATGGGCTTTATCACGTCTTGAATGGGGCTGTTTCCCCTCTTGACGGTATTGGTCCGGAGCAACTGACCGTGCCTCAACTCCGGGAACGGATTCGCCGAGAGAACATCGATGAGCTGATTCTTGCAACCAATCCTACGGTTCAGGGCGAAGCAACGGCCATGTTCCTGCAGCATGAGTTCGAGCATCAGGTGAGCCGCATCACCCGTCTGGCCCGAGGCCTTCCGGCGGGAGGAGACCTGGAATATGTCGATGATGTAACCCTTTCCGAAGCCTTTTCTGGAAGGCAGCCCTTTTAAACCTTTTTCATTCAATCTCCCTTGACCTTTCTGAAGACCTTCGAAGAACGTGGTTTTTTCAAACAAACAACTCATCCTGAGGAACTGAAGAACCGGGTTGAGTCAGGACGTATCTGTGCCTACATCGGATTTGACCCGACAGCGGATTCACTGCACGTGGGCCACCTCATTCCTTTGATGGGGCTGGCTCACCTCCAGCGCAGCGGGCAGCGTGTGATAGCCCTGATGGGTGGGGGAACTGCGATGATCGGTGATCCGAGTGGAAAGACCGAAATGCGCAAGATGCTCACGGAACAGCAACTGGAAGCGAACGTTGTCAAAATCAAACCCCAGATGGAACGATTCCTTGATTTTGAAGGGGATTCAGAACTGATCAACAACTCTGAATGGCTCAGGAATCTGAACTACATCGATTTCCTCCGGGATATTGGCCGACACTTTTCCGTCAACCGCATGCTTTCCTTCGAGACTTACAAAGCGCGTCTGGAAACAGGACTTTCCTTCCTGGAATTCAATTATCAGCTTTTGCAGGCTTATGATTTTCTTGAGCTCAATAAACGTTATGACTGTGTCCTCCAGATGGGTGGAGACGACCAGTGGGCGAACATTCTGGCCGGGGTCGGCCTGATCCGACGGGTTCATCAGAATGAGGCTTTCGGATGGACCTATCCACTTCTCACCACAGCCTCAGGGCGTAAGATGGGCAAGACCGAAAAAGGAGCAGTCTGGCTCGATCCTGAAAAAACCTCACCCTATGAATACTACCAATACTGGATCAACTGCGAAGATGCCGATGTCGAGAAATTCCTGACCCTCTTCACTTTCCTTCCGATGGATGAGGTCCAAAGTTTGGGGCGTCTTCAAGGAGCGGAAATCCGTGAGGCCAAGTCCAGGCTGGCATTGGAAACTGCCAGCTTGATTCATGGCAAGGAAGAGGCCCTCAAGGCAGAAAAAGCGGCCAAATCATTGTTTGGTGACGGAGGTGAATCAGAAGACATTCCCTCTACCCAATTGGATGCAATCCTTCTCCAGGATGGGATGGGTATTTTTGATGCCTTCCGGAAATCAGGTCTCTGTAAGTCGAATGGAGAAGCACGAAGGTTGATGAATCAGGGTGGTCTTTACCTGAACAATGAGGTTGTTTCCGATCCAGATTACCGGATCACAGCCCAAGATTTACTTGAAGGAACGGCCCTCCTGCGGGCTGGAAAAAAACGTTACCATCGTTTGACTCTTCAATAAATCTAAAGTCCATTCAAGTTCTATAACCTCTTATGATGTTTTAATGAAGCTGTCAATCCTCATGCGGATATCTTATCGTTTCCCACTCTTTGAACTCCAGAATGTTGGAGTTCAATATAAACAGATTGAGGGAAGGCTTCTAAAAGTACTTGGGTTACTTGAATGTTCAGGGAAGGTGTTTTAATGGAGTTGAGCAAGCAGCCCCAGTGTAATGGGTCTTAATGGGGGACGTATTTTAAAATACCCCAGTGTTTCAGGAGGTAATCCACTCTCATCTGCAATGATTTCTGTAACATTAAGCCCGCACACTCTACCTTGACAAGGCCCCATTCCACACCGAATCAAGGATTTTACCCGATCAGGACTCAGAGCCCCCTTTTTCACTGCGTCACGGATTTGTCTGACCGTCACTTCCTCACATCGACAAACCAGGGTACTGTCATCCTGGGGAACCAGCCAATTTTTGGAAGGTTGAAAGAGTTTATCCAGGAAGGGCCGAACAGCCAGGTGGGAATTACGCTGTTCAAACAAGTGTTTTGATTTTTGATCCCGGTCCTTTTGTGTGATGACTTTCATCTGATACAACATATCGAATGCGGCCAGGTGTCCTGAAAGTTCTGCGACTTTGGAACCGGCAACCCTTCCACAGTCTCCGGCAATGGAAACACCTTTAACACTTGTGTTCCCCCATTCATCCACTTTCGGTTCCCAATACCGTTGTTGTTCATACCATTGGTGCTCACACCCCAAAAGCCGGGTTATCTGGACATTTGGAACAACCCCATGATGCAGAAGCAACAGGTCCGCACCCAGAGTTTCAGTCATACTGCCTTTACGAAAACGGACCTGTTCAAGTTTTTGTGTACCGAGAGCTTCGACGGTTTGTACACCGGAAACCATTTTGATTCCTGCCTTTCTCAACTTCCAAATCATGGAAGCTCCTTTGAAAAGATAGGATGGCGTGCGGAGCGCTTTAGGGAGAAGAGGCAAAGACTCCAGGGTTGAGGTCTTATTACCGGTATCCAGGATGGCGCTGATTCGAACTCCTGCATCCAGCATTCTGCACGCAATAAGAAGCATCAAAGGACCACTCCCGGCCAAAACAACCTTTCCCTCTGGGACCAAACCGCTGGTTTTGTAAAGAACGTCTGCTGCAGTGCATGCCATCACTCCTGGCAGAGTCCATCCTGGGAGGGGCATAGGACGTTCCATGGCGCCCACTGCGATGAGCAGATGCTTTGCCTGAACTAGGGATGGTACAGAAGAATCATGTTCTCCCTCGGGGTTGACATGGTAAATGGAAAGATCCTTGCTGATCTGCCATATGGAGCGTTCAAACCAATGTTCAACACCACACTGACGGAAATTCTCTACCAATTGACTGGCCGATTGGTATTCCTGTCCAAGTTTTTGAAATTCTTGAGGGCGGGTTGTCTTTAAGGTTTCAATGTTTCTGTAGATCTGTCCACCTGGTTGAGACTGCTCATCCAGTACCAGCACTTTCACTCCATGTTCTCTTGCGGTCAATGCTGCAGCCATTCCTGCAGGGCCAGCCCCAAGGATGACATAATCGAAGGCAGGCAGGGTCATGATGGGTTGTTACCGCTGGAAATTTGTCTTTTGATCACCATGTTTTCTTTTACGGGAACCATGCACGCCTGTTGATTCGGTCGACCATTGATTTCTAACAGGCAATCAAAGCAGACTCCCATCATACAAAAAGCCCCCCGTGGTTGGTTGTTGATCACGGAAGATCGAAAAACCTGATGCCCTTCTGCAAGTAGAGCCGAAGCGACCGACTGATCCGTGTCAACGAAAAATTCTTCACCTTCAAAAGAAATGCGTACTTTAATGCGATCTTCAGAAAGCTTACGGAACATCAAATCTCCTGGAATGAAAAACATCAAAATCCAAAGGTTTTTTACCATCAAGAATCCAATCTGGAAGATGGTTCGAATGCAGTGATGCCAGGGTCACTCCACTGTGACTGGTTACGGCAAACGCTCCTGGACACTCCTCGGATTCGACGTAAACTGGTTTTTGATCGGGTGTGAGAACCCTGAGAGATGCCCAGCTTCTGATCAGTTGTAAATTATTGAGGACGGGGAAGATACGAATAGCATGAGATGCAATGCTGCTCAGAACCTCAGGACTAGTCTCCAGATTGTAACCTACATCTTCATTTGAGGCCCCCAGCATAAAACTACCATCTGCATTCTGACGTAATCTTCCTGTTGCAAAAGGGAAAACCCGTTTGGTCCTTTCGGTTACCAGGACCTGTCCTCTTTCGGGCCTGACGGGAACGTGCATGCTGACCATCTTACTCAATTTGGTGGTTCCCAATCCGCTTGCGATCACTACTTTGTTCACCTGAAAAAGACACGAATCCGTTTCAATGCAGAATCCGCAACCGTTCTTTTGAATATTCAGGACGGAATGTCCATGACGGTATTTCCCATTCTTTTGCTGGAAACCCCAGTGGAGTGCTTTGAGCAAAGCCAAGGGATTGACAAACCCATCATGAGGACAGTAGGAGGCTCCAGAAACCTCATCGCCAAGAACGATGTCGGGTAGTTTGGATTGGAGATCAGAACGGCTGAGCATTTCACAAGGATTGGTTCCATCTTTGGATTGTTCCTGCATTTGACCGAGAAAGTTCTTACGTTCTTCAAACTCCTGGGCACCCAGACAGATCTCTAAGCCACCGGTTTTTTCGTAATCAAGCGAAATTCCACTTTCCTCTTCCAGTCTTGAGGCAAATTCAGGCCAATGCTCAGTGGCTTCTATGCTCCAATCCGCATAATGGGGCATGCCAAACCCCTTTCCCTGAACCCAGACCAACCCAAAATTTCCTCGGGATGCTGTGAGCTCCATGTTTTCTTTGTCAATCAGCAAAACGGAGGGATTCCGGTTAACAATTCCATATGCCAGGGAGGCTCCAATCACACCTCCACCTACGACGGCCACTTCAGCTTCTTCACGTTTCATTTAGACCATCGAAGTCATTTCAGATTCATGAGATACAACATCCAAACGATGACAAGCCGCAAGGTGGTTGGTTTTCTGGACGGAGTCCAGTTTCAGAAAGTTTTCCGAACAAGTGTGGTTTGCATAAGGGCATCTCGGAGTGAACCTGCATCCTGGTGGAGGGTCTATTGGTCGAGTGATGTCACCTGAAATCTTTGGGATTCCTCTTTTGATACGAGGATCAGGAACTGGAACTGCACTGATCAAGGCTTTGGTGTAGGGATGTTGAGGTTTTTGAATCACTTCGGTCGTTGGGCCTATTTCTACGGCCTGACCCAGATACATGATCATCAAACGATCGGCAATGTGCCCAAGAATCGAAAGGTCATGAGAGACATAGAGGCAGGAAAAGTGTCGTTTCTTGGCAAGATCCTTGAGTAATTCCAAGATGCCTGCACGTATCGAAACATCAAGCATGGAAAGTGGTTCATCAGCAATCACCATCCTGGGTTCCATCACCAGAGCACTGGCTATGACCACCCGCTGACGTTCACCTCCACTGAGTTCATGGGGATATCGATCTCCATATTTGCCTGGTTCCAGGCCAACTGATCCGAGCATCGATTCAACCTTTGATGCGATTTCACTTTCAGGCCAAAGCCTGAGGGCTCTTGGTCCCTCAGCAACCGTATCAAAAATACGGAACCTTGGATTGAGAGACTCATAAGGATCCTGAAAAATCATCTGCACCTGATGACGATACCAGCGTTGATCCTGTGTATTGAATTGATCCACCCGCTTGCCCTGATAAAGGACTTCGCCCGATGAAGGTTGAAGCAGACCTGCGATGATCATGCAGGTTGTGGATTTTCCGCATCCTGATTCTCCTGCAATTCCGACTACTTCGTTCTCGTTAAGTACCATATTCAGAGATTCAACGGCCTTGATCTTTCTAATCGGTTTTCCTCTGAAAACACGGTCAATCAGTCCAGTCTTGACCTCGTAATGACGAGTGACGTCTTTCAGTTCGAGGAGTGCCATGTTGACATGCTGGTTGCCTGTTCACGCATTTGGGGGGCGTCCGTGTTCCGGAAACAAAACACTTCATGATTCTTTCCCAAACTTTCGATTTTAGGTATTTCCGTCACACATTGATCGATGCTGAAAGGACAGCGGGCTTCAAAAGGACATCCAGTCTGTTTCCCCAACAGAGAAGGTGGAGAACCTGGTATTGAAACCAGTTCCTGTCCCAGTTTTTGTATGGAAGGAAACGCATTTTTCAAACCGAGGGTATAGGGGTGACAAGGAGTATCAAACAAATCCTCAGACTGGGCTTGTTCCATGATCCGTCCTCCATACATCACCGCAATCCGGTCACTCATTTCAGCAATCACTGCAATATCGTGAGTGATCAATATGATTGAGCTGGCTATATGGCTTCGTATTTCACGGATACGTCTTAAAATCCGTTCCTGAACCAGAACATCCAAACCCGTTGTTGGTTCATCCATGATGATCAATCCTGGGTCCAGAGCCAGTGACATGGCAATCATTGCACGCTGACGCATCCCTCCTGAAAATTCATGGGGGTAACTGTCCATCAAATCACTCTCGAGTCCTACAACATCAAAAAGTTCTTCGACACGGGACCGGGCTTCGTGTTTTTCCTGGGAGGTATGATTCCGAATAGCCTCTATGATTTGATCTCCAACACGATAAACCGGATTCAAAGAGTTCATTGCACTTTGTGGAACCAATGCGATTTTGGACCAAAGCACTTGCTCCCGGAATTTTTTTTCTGACATACGATCCAAGGACTGACCCTCATATTGAATCAAATCTGCATCTGACACTCCATTCTCTGGAAGGAGGCGCATGAGGGCACGAATCAGGGTCGATTTTCCACATCCCGATTCTCCAGCAATTCCAAACACTTCATTAGGAAACACATCGAATGACACTTGATTGACGGCATGAACCTCTCCGCCCCGAGTCTGATAACGCACACTCAGGTTTCGGACTTCCAATCTTGGGGACTGGCTCATCGTTTTCTCAATCGGGGATTTGCCACTTCTTCGTAGGCTCTGCTCACGAAGACCAATGAGGTGACCAGCAAAATGATGCACAAAGAGGGGGAGGCAAACCACCACCATGCAACCCGTGTCTTGCCTGAAAGCCACAACTCATAAAGCATTCCTCCCCAACTGATGGTGTTTCCGTCTCCAAAACCAAGAAAACTGGCGCTGGCTTCAGTGATGATCGACCAGGCAATGTTGAAGGAAGCATAAAGAAGGAGTAGCGGAAGGACATTGGGCAGGATGTGTCGGTAGATGATCCTGAGGTTGCTGCATCCTCGTGCTCTTGCTGCAGTGATGAACTGACGCTGTTTGATGGCAATGGTCTGTGCTCGAATCACCCTTGCAGAGGTACGCCAAATGATGAGGACAATGGCCAAAATCACGAATTCGAGTTTCCGCCCAAAAAGGGCTATCAGGACGATCACAAAAGGAAGAAAAGGCATTCCATAAAGAATGTCTGTAAAACGCATTAGAATTTCATCAAGCTTTCCACCATAAAAACCTGCAAAAAGCCCGATATTGGCTCCGATGAGGATTGAGATGATTCCTGATACGGCACCAATGATAAAAGTCGTGCGTGTGGCGAGGATCAACTGAGAAAAAAGGTCATATCCAAGATGAGTCGTTCCTGCCGGGAATTTCCACGAGGGAGGTTGAAGCGAAGCAAAGTTTCCATCTTTGTCGTACTGCATTTCCCAGGGATCATGTGGTGCCAGCCAAGGAGCAAGGATCGCAATGACCAGAAAAAAAATAACAATCCAGAATCCGATCCTTCCCAAAGGATTCGAGTGAACAATCCGGTAGTGCTCGCGAAGTGTTCTTAAAAAGCTTCGAAATCCTGAAGATTTTTCAGCGAGAGACATGATATTCATCAACGAGGTATTGCCGAATCTTGGACTCATCCACTTTCACACCCAGCCCAGGACCTGAAGGAAGTCTGGCGGTGCCTTCTTCGACTAGATTCGAAAAATCGGTTATGTCATCAGACATCCTCAGAGTGGACATGTATGCATGACCGCAGTCGAGTAGGCAACCGAGGACACAACCCAGGTGCAAGGACGCACATTGAGTGATTCCCAATTCAAGCATGCTGTTCATGAGTACCGCAATTCCGTGTTTTTCTGCTATCCGTCCGATTTCCAGCCCAGCACGCAAACCGCCGTTTTTAGAAACTTTGATACTGAAAACGCTCGCTGCCTTTTCGTTGGCAACGATTCTTGCGTCATCTACGGTTTGCAGACTTTCATCTACAGAAATTGGTACTGGAGAAGCTTTCAGAAGCCTGTTCAGTCCTCCAAGATCAGAGGCTTGAACAGGCTGTTCGATGAGCACCAGAGGCAGATCTCCTATCCCTTCAATAAATTCCATGGCTTCATCCAAAGTCCAACCCTGGTTTGCATCCACCATGACTTTAGTATGTGGAGGAAGGACCTTCATGACTTCTTTGAGTCTTACGAGATCTTCTTTTACAGACCTACTGCCCATCTTAAGCATAAAAGTCTGGAATCCTTGATTTATCTTGGGTTGAATTACTTCCAGATCCTGTTCTTCGGTTCCACTGGAGGTTGGCCAGAGGGAGTCAATTCGATCATGACGTTGGTCACCGAGCAGAGCCCAGAGGGGTTGATTGCGTGAGTGTGCAAGTGCGTCGTGGACCGCTACGTCCAATGCAGCTCCTAGGGAACCTTTTTGTTTAAGACCATCTCCCCGTTCAACCCATTCGTCTGCATGTTTTCCAAGGATTTGATGAGCTTTGGATTCCCGAAGGGCTGTCATGACCATTTCGCCCGTATCACCGGTAAAAATGAGTCCACCCGGATCCGCTTCACCCCACCCTGATGTTCCATCTGTTGTTTCTATCCGGATGATGATGGCGTCACAATGGGTCTGTGTGCCATAAACCTTGGACAGTTGATAAGGGTTTGTAAGGGGTATGGAAACTTGATAGGCGTCAAGTTTTTCAATGCTTAAAGGAGACTCTTTGTTCATCTTTCAGGGTTCTCTTGTATCAGGCTAGACCCGTTGAAGAGATCTTGATTCTTGGATCCAGGTAGCAATACCAAACGTCCGTCAGGAAATTAAGGCCAATCACTAATATGGCAAGCATAAGAAAAGTCCCCTGGGCAACGGGATAATCATGAGATGCGGCTGATTCAACCATCAGCTGTCCCATACCCGGCCAGGAAAACAGGGACTCCACCACCACCTGCCCTCCAATCGCAAAGCCAACCATGATGGAAGCCAGTGTCACAACACCCAGCAGGGCATTTCTGGCAGCATGCTTGAACATCACAACACTGGGTTTGAGGCCTTTGGCTTTGGCCAGTTCAATGTAGTCGCTTCCCAGAACTTCGAGCATGTTATCCCTCATGATCAGCATCGGAGTCGTGATGTAATATAAACCGACTGTGATGGTAGGCAGGACGATTCTTTCCCAAAAGGCCGGCATCATCAGCAATGCTAAAACTCCATCAGGCCTTTGGCCTGCAGGGTACATCCCTCCTGTTGGAAAAAGCCCCAGACGGTAACTCAAGATCATCAGCAGCAGCAGTCCTGTAACAAAAGGTGGCGCTGCCTGGAAAACCAAACCGGCTATGGTTCCACCAATATCGATGGAACTATTACGTTTCCACGCCATGATGATGCCGAATCCAATACCCAATACGAGCGTCATGCACATACCTGAAGCCATCAGCAGCAAAGTATTCCAGAATCGGTATTGAAGGATGTCAATGACGCGTTGGGCCGAAACGAAGGATCGACCCCACTCGAGAGAAACCAGGTTTTTGAGGTAAATGAAATACTGTTGCCAGAGGGGTTTATCCAGACCAAACGCGGCTTTCATTCTGTCCTGAACTGCGTCGTCCATCGCGGGGCTGATAACCTGCAATGTGGCTTCTCCTGGAAGGAGACGAAACACAACAAACAGGATCGAAGCGACAGCAAAAATGGTGATCAACATATAGATCAAGCGCCTGATGACATATTCAAGCATGAGGGAGGTATTTTGCTGAACTTTCTTTTAATAGAATTGATGAAATGCTGAAGAGTCAGGATAGGATCAAAAAGAGGTTGATCCTATCCTGCATTTAAGGGTGCTATGACCGAGAGACCAAAGCACCCATCTACTAGAGAAAAGATCAGGATGGATAAAGAAGTTTGTCTGATCCGTCCCAGGAATAACCTGCCTGCTGAAGAATTTCCCGGGCCTTCTTGATATTGTGCTGACGGGATTTGATCGAACTGTTGTGCCAGAATTCATTCGCGGGTGCGATCGTTGATCCTCCATTGGTTGCATACCCTGACATCACCACTTCCCGAATCACATCTCTGGGAACGACCATGTCCAGAGCAGTTCGAAATGCACGGTCTTTAAACGGACCTCGGAGATGGTTGAACATGAAACCATACCAACCGTGACTGGCGTATCCTTTGCCGACGATACCGTTGATCTTGTTGAGATCTTGTACCAGGGAGGGTTTGAGGATGTATCGTGTGCGATCACACTCCCCTGCTTCTATGGCAGCTGCCATTGCATCATGACTGCCATAGGCAATACGAATGATTCCTGCACATTTTGGAGCATGGAAATGATCTTTGTTCGCAGATACTTTCAGTTCCTTGCCACGATCCCAGTAATCAAAACGGAAAGGACCACTTCCAATCGGGTTTTCATTTGCAAAATTCAGGACGTCATCCACATCAACCTTTTCTGGAATATCCTGCCAAATGTGCTTCGGAAGGATAAAGATCTGTGCGAAGAAATTAATCATCAGAGGTGCATGGGGCTTTACCAGTTTGATCCTCATTGTGTTGCTCCCGGTGATACTGACTGACTCAAACTTCTCCAGTGACGAAACAAAGAAAGGGGCTTTCCATTTCAGGCAGTAGTCAAAAGTGAATTTCACATCCTCTACGGTGACAGGTTTCCCGTCATGAAACTTCATGCCGTTTCGAAGAGTAATGTCTACCGTGGTTGAATCTACTGCATTGATTGAAGTGGCGGCCCATGGCACGATGCTGCCATCGGGTCCGACTTGAATCAGGCGATCGTAGATCATCCTCAGTTCTTTGAACTCGTTCGAATCATGGACAGCGACGGGGTTCAGGTTTTTGAGGGGGGAAGTCTGTCCGGTCCTTACATAACCGTCTCCGCTGTTCACAGATACGTTAAGATCGGTCCATAAACTGCCTATGCCTTCACCCAGTTGCGGGACCAATCCGCTGAGGCGGTCTTCCCGGTATGCATTGGTCATGCTGGGATGAACAATCGGACTGGCCGCAGCATCTTCAAAGAGGATGCGTTGTGTGTCTTGAATCAGTCTTCGACGTTTTTGAACATCCATTTCAACCTGCTGGGCATCGGTCAATGCATTGACTGTTGCATTGTTGTAACCCCATTTGTTGTAGTTCCCTTTTTCATGAAACATCATTCGTGTAAAAGTCTCTGGATCAACACGGTTGGCCCTCCCGGTCCAACGAACGATGAACATATCGAAATCAAATTCCTTGAATACTTTCTGAATGCCTAGGTTGTAGTCTTCGGCAGCAAGCTCAATATCCCAACCAATGCCTTTGCATGCATTGGTAATCAGACGTCCCATCTCAGGACGGACAGGATCAAAACTCGCGTTTGCTGTGAGTAATTTCATGGACTCAACCCTCTTTCCTGCAAAACCAACATTTGGCAAGAAAGATGCTGCTGATGCACCTATCACGATTCCCGAACGTTTAATGAATTCCCTTCTCTTCATAATCCTCCTTTAAATAGGCAGTGGTGAAATTTAAACGAAATTAACCCTTCAAGGGGTATAATGTAAAATAAAAAAATATTATCCTGCTATGCTATTTTGTTATGCTTTATAGCCTAAAGTATAAATGAAGCTTCCGCTTCAACCTGGGAGAATCAAGTAAGGTTTATCAGAATGATCGAGAGATGTTCATGCCCATCATTCTTGAGAATGATTGATGCATCATCATGAATTATAATATTTATTGAAGATTTTAACGAAATTTTGTCCATCCAAAGATGGTTTTTTTTGTTTTGATCGAAGTAATGCCAGAGTTGCCCTGAAATCGGAATGGATCGATTTGAAAAGTAAACCAGGCATTGATTCGTCCAAATGCTGGTCAAAAGGAAAAACGAAAGATATTCCAGCCCCGTGCTTTACAAATTGATAAATATCTGCAGTTGATCTTGTTTCGAGTTTGATACGGTATTTTAATCCTTGTTTTTTCAAATAATTTTCAATTTCGTGCCTTATGTAGGTTTCTGAGGGAAACAAAATCAGGTCTTGACCATCCAAATCTTTTATTTCAAGAAGATCCTTTTTTGCCAAAGGATGATTTGTTGGTAGAACACATATTAAATTAAGATCGATACTCCATTCGACCTGGATTTCATTATTGTCTATTGGAAGGTTGGTGATTCCAAAATCAAATTGTTTCGAATGAATCCAATCCAGGACGACTTCTCTAGGACGGCTTTCAATTTCAACATTAATATCAGGATTTTCCTTCCAATAAAGTTCCATGATTTTAGGCAGAAGCAGGTTGGAAACCCCCGGCATGGAAATCAGTCTCAAATGCCCCTTTTGTAACATTTTGATCGAATCAGCGGTTTTGCTGAGTTCATTCAGGCCAATAAATGATTTTTCAACCTCCTCAAATAAAAGCCTCCCTTCTGCCGAAGGAAATAATTTGTTTTTCTTCCTTTCGAAAAGTTTGAATCCTATTTCATCTTCCAGTTCAATGATCAGCCTGCTGACCGCGGGTTGGGAGATATAAAGCATTTTTCCCGCAAGAGTCATACTTTCAGTAATCATGACTGCATGGAAGGCCTCGATTTGTCGGTAATTCATGCTAATTCATGCTAATTCATGCTAATTCATGATGCTGATTTTTTCAGAAACCAATCTCTTTCAGGAGTATTTTTTTATAAAACTGAATCATTAACCATACAGCTTGGAACAATAGGGCCACATTCAACCGAATGCCTGTTCGAGATCTTCGATCAAGTCGTCGGCATCCTCGATTCCCACAGAAAGGCGGATCAGTCCATCGGATATACCAAGAGATTCTCTGATTTCTTGGGGGATGCTTGCATGGGTCATGATGGCAGGATGTTCGATGAGGCTTTCAACCCCGCCAAGGGACTCGGCAAGGGCAAAGAGTTCGCATCGTTCCAGGAAGGATTTTGCCTTTTCCAATCCTCCCTTGATGATCGCGGTTACCATACCCCCGAAAGCAGGCATTTGCTGTTTTGC
Organism: Deltaproteobacteria bacterium; assembly: GCA_002683785.1. Taxonomy (GTDB): domain Bacteria; phylum SAR324; class SAR324; order SAR324; family NAC60-12; genus UBA1014. The sequence continues at coordinate 2,006 of NYUB01000089.1, read as the reverse complement.
CAGTTCATGCTGCGAATGACTTTCCAAACCTGGATAATAAACTTTTTCGATGGAGGGGTGTGTTTCAAGAAATTGTGAAATTCGTAAGGCATTGGCACAGTGACGTTCCATCCGGACTGGGAGGGTTTTCAGCGCACGCAACACCATAAAGCTGTCGAAAGGGCCGAGTACGGACCCGACGGCATTCTGCAGATAACTCAGTTGATCTTGGATTTCATCTCGGCCAGGAGCGGTCACACAAATCCCTCCAACCACATCAGAATGTCCATTGAGGTACTTGGTTGCGCTGTGCATGGTGATGTCGAAACCATGATCGATGGGACGTTGGACCCAAGGGGAACAGAAGGTGTTGTCACAAACAGTAATCAAACCGTGAACCTTTGCACTCGTTGCGATTTCAGAAAGATTCACGAGTTTCAGTAAAGGGTTGGTTGGGCTTTCAACCCAGATCATGCGTGTATTTTCTTTGATTTCCGATTCAAGCCGGGAGGAGTCGGAAAGATCAACAAATGAGAACTCCAACCCAGCCGTTCGTTTCCTTACATTTTCAAAGAGCCGGTAACTTCCTCCGTAAAGATCATCGATCGCAATCACATGATCCCCGCTGTTCAAAAGTTCCAGAATCGTTCCCATGCAGGCCAGTCCGGATGCAAAGGCAAATCCCTTTTGCCCGTTCTCCAGGTCGGCAACACAGTCTTCCAGGGCAAATCGGGTCGGGTTGTGGGTCCTGGAGTATTCAAAGCCTTTGTGAACGCCTGGACTTTCCTGGACATAGGTCGAGGTGGCGTAAATCGGGGTCATGATCGCCCCGGTGGTTGGATCGGGTTGTTGACCAGCATGGATCGCCCGGGTTTCAATCCCCTGTCTGCGTTTTGTTTCTTTCATAATCTTGAGATGGGTTTCAAGGGACTTTACGTCTGAGGTGATTGATCAGGTCCACACGCGTGATCAGGCCTAAAAAGGTTGGACCTTGCTGGACAATGGCAACTTTTCCAGCCTTGAAGATGGGGAAGAGTGAATCGATGCCTGCTGCATAATCGATGATGTCCAACTCTGTGGTCATATGCTGCGAAACATTATCAGCAAAACAGCTGGGTGAATCATGGACTGCCAGGAGCAGATCCTCTTCGTCCAGAAGCCCGATGATCGTCTCATTGTCATCGAGAACAGGAAGCTGGCTCACGTCGTTGGCCCGCATGCGTCCGTAAGCGGTGTTCAAGGTGTCTCCCGGTCCAACCATGACCACCCGTCCTTCATCGGCGCGCCTCACGATCAGATCTCGCAGATCGAGGGTGGGCTTACGATTCGTCAGGCCCTGTTCCTGAAGCCAGGCTTCATCGAAGGCTTTGGAGAGGTATTTGTTACCGGTGTCGCAGACTAAAGTCACCACCCGTTTGGGAGTACTTTGTTTTCGACACCACTTGAGCGCTCCGGCCAGCAGGGTTCCGGTGGAACTCCCTCCCAGAATGCCTTCCTGACGCAGTAGTTCGTTGGTCGCGGCAAAGGCTTCAGTGTCGCTGACCGTCTCCCCTTCGTCGATGACGAAAAGGTCGAGGTTGTCCGGGATAAAGTCTTCCCCGATTCCCTCCACCAGCCACGATCCTCCCTCATAGCGCACCTCGCCGGTTTTAACTGCGCGGGCCACCACCGAACCTTCAGGGTCGGCGACGACGATGCGGATTTCCTGATTTTTCAATTTGAGGAAACGCCCCACCCCGCTGATGGTTCCACCGGATCCTACCCCGGCTACGAAGGCATCCAGGTTTCCTTCCATCTGCTCCCAGATTTCAGGTCCAGTCCCGGTTTCGTGGGCCTTCGGATTGGCCGGGTTGTCGAACTGGCTTGCCCAAAAGGCTCCGGGAATTTCCTGAACCATCCTTTCTGCCATGTCCTGGTAATACTCGGGATGCCCCTTGGGAACATCGGAACGGGTGAGAATGATTTCCGCCCCCAGAGCCCTGAGATGACGAACTTTGTCGGCACTCATCTTGTCGGGAATGATGAGG
>NYUB01000088.1 GCA_002683785.1 Deltaproteobacteria bacterium | reverse complement strand
CGATAATGATATACAGAGGAGTTTTTACGTTTGACGAGATGCTTGCATGACATAACAAACCTCACTTTGTGAGTGTTTTGTGTTAGTCAAGCGAGTTGTCTTCTGAATTGGTGGAGATGATACTTAAAAAAAATGAATAATATTAGTATCATGGAATCATTATGGTGGAGACGAGGGGGATCGAACCTCGATCAACAAACAGATCCTCAAAGGATGAGGTCTATCCAGATACAAGCAGAGTATTAGTGTATGGCTCCTGCGATGGCCTGGGAGAAGGAGTTGAGTAATATTGGGTTGGAGAGCAGTTGTTTCCGCAATCCGCTGGAGAGCTCGAGCTGGAGGCCGCCACCAGAACTTCCGCGGTTACAGAGGTTGTCGGGGCGGAGTCCAGGATAGCGTTTGCCTTGGGGGGTTTGGTCACGGAGGTTGACCAGTCCAGTGAGTTTTTGTTTGAGGCGATCCAGTCCTTGCTGGTATGCACCTCCCGGGATGAGCCAGGCTCCGTCTCCGTTTTCTGCAAGCACTCCATGGACGCAGAGCAGTCTCGGGTGTGAAGCTGCCAACTGAAGGGCGAGGGGTTCGTCGAATCGATGGCTGGTCAGGTGCAGGTCTCCTCCATCAGGCTCTTTCGTTCCTCTGAACGAATAGAAACTCACGTCCGCGGCAAGGCTGATGGCCCGCGCGATTTCCGTGGTTCTGCTTTCGATGTTGCCGCCGTGGGGTGCTGCAACCAGCCATGTCGAGTTGGGCACCAGCCTATGTTCGATCCGAAATGCATCTTCGGAGCGGCTCAGTTCCTCGAAATTCTGGTAGCGGTCGGCCATCCTTTGATCTTTTTTTTCCTGTTTGGCCGCATACGATTAAGACACTTGGTCCCGCCTTTCAAGGAGGGCATAAACCGCGACAAAATCGAGCGGAGTCCTTTATTTTATTCAGGAAAAAAGGGTTCAAGCCTTCTGTGTTGAGGGAGACTGTATAAGACGAGAATCAGCGGTAGAAGATGTGCTTACCAAATTTTCTGGTAAGGGTCAGTTTTTTGGCCCAGAAGGGTTGAACATAGCTTGCGTGGTAGTGGGTCGCACCGCCAGTGATGTCATGTTCTGGAAATAACAGGGCAAGAGCCGCAATCCTTCTCGATTCATGCCGCAGCCTACGGTTTCTCATACGGTCGCTTTTACCGTCACAGAACCAGGAGAATTGGCAGGCCCAGGTTTTGTGCTTGATCCTCGGACCCTGGTAGACGACGCCACAGATGGTGTTGGGAAATTTTGAATGATTGACCCGGTTGAGGGTTGCCATCGCCACAGCAAGCTTGCCGGAAGCATCTTCGGTGGCGGCTTCGAAATAGATGTTGCGTGTCAGGCATTCGATTTCGGTTTTCCTGATCCCTTGAATCTCGAGACCAAAATCCAACGGTTTGTAATCCAATACCTTTACTTCTGCTAACGGCTGATGGGTTCCAAGAAGGACCATCAGTGCCATAATCGCATGGCATTTGACGGATTTGGTGAAGTCCATTTCCAATTGTTTGATGTGAAGTTGTAGTCTTGTATACCGTGGAAGGACCGGAAAGGATCACTCCTTTCCGGTTGAGGAGAATCAGAGGTCTTCGACTCCGAGGATTCCTGTGAAGTTATGCATCAGCTTTTCGTCTGATTCACTACTGGAATCATTGTTCCAGCCGTGTTCTTCGAGCATTTGTGACACAAGTCCTTGCTTAACTGTTCTCTGATGTTCGATCTGACCGCCTTTTTCCAGAAAACGGCTGACAGCCAGATTGATATCCTCCCTTGAAGGGGTGTTTTTTGTTGAACGGTTCATGATCCTGCTTCGGCTCATTTGGTCGTTTCGGGTTTGGCAACGGGCTTTTTTGCGGAGGCCTCCTTTTTCTCCGACTGCAGGGACGTCATCATGTCGTACTGCTTGCGAAGGTTGTCTGCTCCACTGGTGTAATTTTCACGGAGTTTGTTGAGCCACTCCTTTTCGAAGGTCAGAGTGGTTTCGATGTTGCGTTCGATAGTGCTTCCAACCATATCCCGGGTTTTATCGATCATACCGCCGATGTTTTGCTCATAAAGTTTTTCAGCCTGCTCAAACTGGTTTTTCGACTCGGGCCAGTAAGTTTCAGTGAATTTAAGGACCATCGACTTGTACTGGTTCTTTTGGCTGTCCAATTCCCGGTTCATGTTCTGTTCCCAGTTCTGATATTGCTGGCGGGTTTCGTTCAGGTTTTTCACCTGCACAGCAAGTCCCTCTTCGACCATCGAGAGGGTGTTTTCCAGGGCCTGCTTCTGCCAGTTGAGGAAGGTTTCCATCCCTTGGTTGGCCGCCTTCTGGGCGTTATTGTTGTAATCGGTAAAATTAATCATCGCTGCCTTTCATCAATGAGGTTAAATTCGATTTTAGGAAATACATAATCTGTATGAAAATCATTATTGTGCAAACGCACTATTAAGTCAAGGAATTGTTTTGCGATTGCACAAATAATAATGCATCTCACTGATAATAATCATAAAATTTTTTTATGATATCCTCTTTCAGGAAGCGTGATTCGGTTTCCAAAACTTTCAGGGACTCGACTCGCTTCCTTGCCATAGAGTCTGCGTGTATTCTCAAGCACTTCCATGAAGTCAGGGGCCATCCTGCAAAGTCCTGAGTGGATACAGGCTAGCTCGGCTCTTTTGAAGTGTTCTGATTGATCCATAATTAATGATTTTTTTTGAACCCAAAGTGGAAAAGGAATATCGAGATGAAAAAAAGGATACTGCTTAATCATGTGATTGAAGTAAAAAACCCTGAGAACATGGAATAATTATTTGAATAAATGGAGTCTGATTCCCGAGGAGGAAGCAAAAAAGAATTCAGGTAATTATAAATTAATTGGTGCTGGTCAACCGACAATGAATCAGGGTGAAAAGCTTTTGTTTGCAGTAGTGGTTGAATTTAACAGTCATCAAGAGGCTCTTGATGGATTGAAAGATCCAAGATACCAAGATGCTTTAAAAGAATTGAGAGAGAATCCAGAAGAGACTGTCATAAGAAATGCTTCAATTGTTGAGGGAGTGTAGTTGTTCATCACACATCAAATTACGGGGCTTCTGAAGTTTCCTGGCGTTGGTTCCGCACCAGGGAACAAGCAGAGGAATTTTGTGTGATTAAACTGGCAAGGTAGTCGCGGTTGCACCCGCGAAGCTATGACCCCTACCGAATTGGAATTACCCTACTCTTTGTATGAGTATATTCCTCCAACAAGAGTCTCATCCCTGTCCTTCAGCATTTTAGCTTTCCAGATATCAGGGTCGTACCCTTGGAAAGGAGCCTAGTCTTCGAACTTGAAAGAGACTTTCACCTTCGCACGGAAAGCGAGCATTTTGCCTTCCTCAATCTGCATGTCCAATTGAATAACTTCAGCGATTCGGAGGTTACGTACCGATTTGGAAGCTTTTTCCACTGCGGCTGTAGCAGCCTTCTCCCAGGACTCTGTACTGGTTCCGACCAGTTCGATAACTTTATACACACTTTCAGTCATAGTTCCTCCCGATTTTTTTAGTAATGGCAGAGATTTTTTCTCCAGCCCGAACGGTTGCTAGAAGGTAGACTGCACAGCACCGAGTCCTAACTTGGACGAGCGGAGACCTAATCGATTTTCGCAATCGATTTAATCATCTCACATCAGGAACTTAAATAGGTCAACCCTTTATTTATTCTAATGGAAAATCAAGGATTCCCGGGATCCTCAGATAGACTCAACAAAAGGACCACCAAAAGGACATCAAAATTGAAAGAACTTTGAAAACTGTCCGTTTGCTGGAAATTTCTGATCCCTATGAACTGCATTCGAGTCGCGGCGGGAGCACATGCTTCGCCCTAATGTCCGTAGGAGGGTTGGGGAGACAATCGATGGTTCCTTTCGAAATACCTAATTCGAATTTTAGTCTTGGAAGGTCGGCACGAAAATGTACTGTTGCTTATCATCACGTTCATCCTAATTATTAGAGGTCATATGAAAATTTCAGCAGAACAGGCTCTGAGAGCATTCCAGGAGTCCTTTGAGAATGGAGATTCCAGTCCACTCGCAGCAATTCTCTCCGATGATTTCGTCTTCACGAATACCTATGATAAAAGAATGACAAAAGACGAAACCCTTGAATGGGCAGCAGATACAGATATAAGAATTTCAGATTGTAAAACCCTTTTTGAAAGCGAGGAGATCTTGGTTGGTCTGCACAGCGTTTCTGAACCCGGAAAGCCTTCATCACAGGTGATGTTTTTTGCTGAAGTGAAAGGTTATGGGAAAATAGGTTCATGGAGAGTCAATCGTGCATTTGAAGTAAACTAGGGAACTGACACCATTTGAACTGAATCCGGAGTAGCAAAACTTCCTGATCAAGATCAACTAACGACTTTGGGCTTTTAGGTTCATTGAAGGAAAAGAGGAGAAAATGGATGAAAATACAATAAGAGAATTTTCCCAAAAGATTTTTCATGACTTGGCTGGCAGCATGGGATCGGCGATGGCGTATGTGGGAGTTAAAAATGGGATTTTTAAGATCATGAAAGATCAGGGCGAAATGACTTTGGAATTGATTGTGGAAAAAACAGGGCTCAATAACCGATACCTCGAGGAGTGGCTTAAAGGCATGGTATGCACGGGTTACCTCAAGTACCATCCAGAAAGAAAAACCTTCGAACTCCCTGAGGAACATGCTTTTTTACTGGCCTCAGATGGAACGGATCATTTCATGGGAGGACTTTTCTCTGCAGTTCCTATGATGGTTGGAGTTGCACCTAAAGTTGCTGATGCATTCAGAAATGGAGGTGGAGTCCACTTTAACGAATTTGGAGAAGAAGGGGTTGATGCAATCAGTCTGATGAACGAAGGAACTTACCGCCAACGTTTAGCGAGTTATTGGATGAAATCCATACCGGATATTTTCCAAAAATTGACTGAAGGATGCACAACACTCGATTTTGGGTGTGGTACCGGAAATGTTTCAATGACCCTCGCCGAAGCTTTTCCAAGAACCACGTGTTATGGAATTGATTTGGATTTGACTTCAATACAAAAAGCAGAACAGTCTGCACAAAATGCAGGATTCAAGGACAAGATATCTTTCATCCATGGAAATATTGAAACCCTTGAAGATCAACAATTTGACCTAATTACAATACTTGACTGTATCCATGATCTTGTGGATCCAGTGGGAATCCTGAAATCTCTAAAAAAGATGCTGCGTCAAGGAGGATCAATCTTTATCGTAGAACCAAAGGCAGCAGACAAACTTGAAGAAAATATTAACCCAATTGCAGGTATGTATTATGGAATGAGCCTCTTTCACTGCATGACTCAGTCCATTGCTGCAGGTGGCCCTGGCCTTGGTACTTGTATGGGGCCCCAAAAAATGGAAGATTTGATCAAGGAATCAGGATTCAGTCAATTTGAAATCCTTAAGATAAAAAGTCCCGTGAGTCTTTTCTATCGAGTCGGCATCTAGATGCTCAAGCTTTTTACTTTTTTTGATAAAGTTCTGATCGGAGTCTTCAGAATCGGGTACATTCTGAAAGATGATCCCACAGATTCTTTCAAATCGACACGGGGGGTGTCATGGATAGGTGGTCCTAAAGAGGTGCACCGCCCGCAAGCAGATAATGTTCTTCTCGATTGGTCATTTTTTGCGTATCAGAGAACTTATCGTTCACCCACGGACGGTTCATGTTCTGAGATGCATAAGTCAGACCGAAATGGAGGGATTTCCAAGTCGAAACTCATTCAGGGGGCTTATCGCCCTTTACTGCACCTGGGATGCGGGAAGTGATGGGGAAACATGTAGGCTATGACGTTGCTTTCCGAAGGTTCCCTGCCAAACAAAAGGCTGAAGATTTTTGCCTTGGGAGGAATAGGCATCAAAATCTATAATAACTTTTTTTCAAAACAAAAAAGGGGAACACATTATGGCAAACGCTTATCTCGTTGCGGTTTACAATAAAATTATTGACCCAGAAAAAATGCAAAATTATGGTGCAGATGCTCTCCCAGCAATGATGGCTAACGGTGGAAAGAAAGTATTAGCAAGAGGCGCAAATATTACCAGAATCGAAGGAATTCCACCTGAAAGAGCGGTTATATTAGAATTTGAAAACGTTGAGGCAGCTCAGAAAGCCTACCATAGTGAGGATTATCAAGCAGCCCTGAAAAAACTCGATGGAGGCGCGGACCGTTTTCTGTTTGTTATAGAAGGAGCTTAAAAAATAAAGCTCTAATGTATCAGTTCTGAGTTCGAGTCATGGCGGGTACTCTAGCATTCCATGACAACTTTAAGGGTTGTGTGGGCAGAGGCACCCCTCTAAAGATTGGAATGCTTTATTCGTTCTTTGCAGGACGGGGTTTCACGATCATTGTACTGGTCGTGATGAAAACGTCCTCTCCGTTTTGGTTCTTCAATGTGCTGGTGTAGCGGACAAAACCTAAATCGGGTTTACTGACCGACACCCGACTTTCCTTGATTTCCACCTGTCCACTCAGACGATCTCCAGGTCGCACCGGTTTCGGCCAGAGCATTTCTTCATGACCCGGTGAACCCATGGTGGTTTCATGGCAAAGAAATGATTCGTGCATCATGCGCAGCCAAACCAGGGCGGTCAACCATCCACTCGATATGATGCCTCCAAACACCGTTTCTTGTGCTGCCTGTTCATCAACATGAAACGGAAAAGGATCATACTTTCGTGAAAATTCGATGATTTCCTCTTGCTTCAATTCATAGGTCCCAAGTTCGAACACATCACCAGCCTTGTAATCTTCAGCATAAAGAATCGGCATTTTCCTCGTCCTCCTTCCTTGAAGTGAAAACTCAAATCAGCAATGTCCTGATCTGTTTGACATAGTTTTCAAATAAATGATGCCACTCAAACATGAAAAGGTTTTTGAATCAAGCCTGTTATCGCGTGGACATTGATGGGCAAGAACCTGCTGATCCATTCAGAAGCATATCCTTTTTTCTCCCTTGGGTATCCTCTCCTGAAGCCCAAAGCTGGTTGCATTATTCTCAAATTTGCCTTTCATGGAAATGGAAGGTTTAGACTTTTTAAAACCAAAGGATTGAGTTCCCCAACATGAAAACGTATTTTGGATCGAACAAAGGTCTGAATACAAAACATGGATCTGGATTCATCATCCAACGATCCTAAAGGACGTTAGATATCAGACTTAACGGTTCAACCATATGTAATTAAAGAGGAAAACCATGACAGGGACGATGAAGTTGAGCAGCGTGGAAGTAGAACTGGAAAAACGGGAAGATGGAAGCAGGATCATCCGCAACAAAGTCCCCTTGGCACCCTGCCCGGATAACCTCTGCTCGTGGCTGCATCGGAATGCAGAAGAATTTCCACAGAAGCCTTTCCTGATGCAAAGAAACCCGGATGGGGAATGGCAGGGATTGAGCTATGGGGAGGCCAGGCACCAGGTGAACCGTCTCAGCAACGGCTTAGTTGCACGGGCACTGGACCCGGAACGCCCTTTGGCCCTACTTTCAGAAAACTGCATCAACATGGCTTTGTTTAAGCTGGCTTGTATGCAGGTGGGTTTTTCAGTGACACCGATTAGCTATGCCTATTCCGCTATTTCAAAAACCGGTTCACACATCAAGCACATACTGGATGTAACCGGCTCGCCCCTGTTGATCATGTCCGATGCAGACCTGCACATGAACAAACTCAACCAGTGGGAACTGGGCAAGCTGCAAATGTTTGCTTTTTCCAACAGTGAACAGCATTCAAATGTAATGGATTTCGAATCCCTGCTGGAGGACGATACCGAACTCACGATGGAGGCTCAGACCCAATTTGACGCAGTCACCCCGGATACGGTAGCAAAAATTCAGTTCACCTCAGGATCCACCAACCTCCCCAAGGGGGTCATTGTGACCCATGGGATGATGGTTACAAACCAGGTAGGCATTCACCAGATGTGGCCCTTTATGGACCGTAACGAGGTGATCATTGACTGGCTCCCCTGGAACCACACCTTTGGCGGAAATTTTGTCTTCAACATGATGCTCAAGCATGGTGGAACTTTTTACATTGACCACGGTAATCCGACACCAATCGGCTTGAACAAAACCATTGAAAATATCAGGGATATTTCTCCATCCATTTATTTTGGGGTCCCCCGAAGCTACACAGCACTTTACGCGAAGATGAAAGTCGATGAGCAGCTGAAAAAAGCTTTTTTCAAAAACTTGAAATTTATTTTTACCGCAGCAGCGGCACTGGACCAGTCAACCTACAAGGGCATGCAGCAAATGAGTAAGGAAGTTCTGGGAAACCCATTACCTTTTTTCAGCGGTTGGGGAACGACGGAAACATCGCCGGATGCAACCTTGGTTTATTGGAAGGTCGATGAAGCCCGGGTCATTGGATTGCCGATACCAGGGGTAGAAGTTAAACTGACCCCAGATCCTTCAGGCAAGACGGAACTGCGGGTGAAGGGCCCCAATATCACACCGGGTTATTTCAACCAGCCCGAGGCAACCGCAGCGGCATTTGACGAAGAGGGATTTTACCTCACCCAGGACGGAGGTAGGTTTTTGGACCCGGATCAGCCTGAAGCCGGGCTTGTTTTCGACGGGCGTACTTCAGAGAATTTCAAACTTGCCAGCGGGACCTGGGTTCATAACAGCGGTCTGCGGTCCAGCATCAACGCTCTCGGCCAGCCTTACCTGCTGGAAGTGGTCGTAGCCGCTCCGGACCGCGACTACCTGACGGCCATGGTCTTTCCCAACCTGCCTGGGCTACGAGGGGAATTCCCTCAGGTTTCGGAAGCACACCCGAATGATCCAGATTTTTTGCAATGTCCTGAAGTCGTCGGTTTTTTTCACAAAGTTTTTCAGAAACACAATTCCAAGCACCAGGGAAGCAGCGCACGCTTCGAACGTTTTTCTCTGCTGCAGGAGCCACCACGCATTGACCGTAACGAAACAACGGACAAGGGGTACATTAACCAACTGGCGGTTCTCAACCACAGGGCAGGGATCGTCGAAAGCCTTTATGCTTTCTCAATCCCTCCCGGAGTCATCGTCGTAGATGCTGAGAATTGAAAACTGCCGGGTCATCTGCTTGAACACGAAATCGAAAAACAGCGCTGACGGACTGACTTCTCTATCATCGTTCAATTTTTCTGAGAACATGCCCAAAGCCTAGCCCGAAAGGACCCTGGATAAAACCTCCATTATTTATAAGGTTCAATCGGGCCTTCTATCTTCAGGAGTGGGGGGTACCGATCTGTAGGAATTATTCACCAGTGAAGGCAGGAAAGACCAAAGAATGCCAAGGATGATTATTGCCGATCCTCCCATTTCTGATGGACTGATCATTGTTCCGTATATCAGGTATTCGAGCATCAGGGTCAGCAATGGGGAAAACATTCCGAGCAGCATGGCTTTGGCGATGGTTATGTGTTTCAGCGCATAGGTGTAGGCAACACGGCCCATGAAAGGGCCAAAAAAAGCCGCCATCCCAAGCATGCTCCATTCTGAAAATGTAAGCCCTTCGAGGTCATTCCGAATCTCCGTTGAAAGCAAAAGGAGGAAAGTCGCAATAACCAGTCGACTCACATTGAGTACCTGGGGATCCACCAAATGGATGATGGCCTTGGAAATCACCTGGATCAGGGCAAAGGCTAGTGCACATCCAAAAGCCCAGAGGACTGGAAACAAGCTATCGGTGGGAATGCTCAACCCTTCCGATTTCATTACCGTCACCCCAACCATCACCAGCATCACTCCGATCCATAAACGAAGGGATACCCTTTCGTGTAAAAACAACCACCCAAGGATCATGGCCATCACGATTTCAGTACGGGCAATCACCATAAAAAGGGTAGCCGAGCTTTCTTCCAGCGCACGGCATAGGGCATAGTTTCCTGCAATTCCAAACAGGGCCACCGCAACAATACCTAGTAGGGTTTTTTTGCCCAAGACTATGTTTGCACGATGAATCCAGGCTCCGGGAACTGAAAAAATGAGTGCAAAAAGAAAGACGCCACAGACAGCACTCATCAGATCCATCGTCTTAAGACTGATCTGGTATGGAATGGCATACAATCCTCCCCCGATGATGAACAGAGGAACCAGGAGGTAAGGGGGAAAGTGCAAAGGAAATGTGTGATTCAGTAAATAATCCGGAGGACCGAAATACCTGATGAAAAAACCTAAAAAAAAAGGCTGTCCTGAAGCATCACTCAGAACAGCCTTTTTTCAACATCATGGTCGGTTTGGCACCACAAGAACATCATAGGACTTCGCAGTTCCTGCGTCAAGGGTATCGTCAACCCTGGGGCATTTCTTCAGCAAGCACGAAGATCCTCTGCTATGATTATATGATGTTTTAATCGCTTATATAATGACTGGTTTTCTTGTGAAAGACTGATTCACTTCAAGAGAACCCCTTCTATTTTCTTATCCGTGGCTGTCAGCAAAAAACAAGGTGGAGTCCATTCTGAACCACAGCAGTTAAGCCTTTCTGAACGCCTTCAGGCGCTTCGAAATCTGCCTAGTTTTTTCCATCTGATCTGGGAATGCAGTCCTGTTCTCAGTGCCATGAACGCAGGTTTACGGAGCCTTCGGGCATTACTTCCCTTGGGCATGCTTTACCTAGGCAAGCTGATCATCGATGAAGTCGTCTTTCTGACCTCGGCCAGCGAGCCAGATTTCGAACGAGTCGGAATACTGGTTCTGATCGAGCTGGGTCTGGCCGCATCGACAGACCTCATCGGGCGCGGGATCGCCGTGGCAGACAGCCTGCTGGGCGACTTGGTTTCCCACGACATCTCTCTACGTCTGATGGACCATGCAACCAAGCTGGACATCGCTCATTTTGAGGATGCTGAATTCTACGACAAGCTGGAACGTGCCCGCCGTCAAGCTTCCAACCGTATTTTGCTCATGTCTCAAAGCCTAAATCAGATCCAGGATCTGATGACGGTGGTCACCTTATCTCTGGCACTGATTGCATTCAATCCATGGCTTCTGATGCTGCTTGCGGTGGCGTTAATCCCAGCGTTTCTGGGAGAGACGCATTTCACCGGACAGAGCTATTCCCTGATGTATGGATGGACGGAGGAACGCCGCGAGTTGGATTACCTGCGTTATGCCGGAGCCAGTGACGAAACCGCAAAGGAGGTGAAGATCTTTGGACTCGCAGATTTCCTCAAGGACCGTTACCGCAAACTGGCCTGGGATTATTACTCAGCCAATCGCTCCCTTACCCTAAGGCGGGCCGCCTGGGGCGGAGGGCTTTCCCTGCTGGGCAGCATCGGATACTACACGGCGTTTGCCGTCATCATCTTCCAGACGGTACATGGGCAATTGAGTTTGGGCGATCTGACATTCCTCTCGGGTTCCTTCCTGCGTATGCGTACTCTGATGGAAAGTGTGCTCAACCGTTTTTCTTCTATAGCTGAAAGTGCTCTTCATCTCAGGGACCTTTTTGATTTTTTCAGCCTCCAACCGGATATCCGTTCAAAGTCTGGAGCACTTCCCTTTCCAAAACCTGTCCGTGAGGGATTTGTCTTCGAAAACGTCAGTTTTCATTATCCAAACAGTGATCAATCAGTACTTAGGAATGTTTCCTTCAGGTTGGGTCCCCAGGAAAAACTGGCGTTGGTTGGAGAAAACGGTGCGGGCAAAACCACTCTGGTCAAACTGCTCACACGCCTGCATGATCCAAGCAAAGGGCGAATCCTGCTCGACGGCAGGGATCTTCGTGATTATGATCTCAAAGAATTGCGCCATGCAGTGGGAGTTATTTTTCAGGATTTCGTTCGATACCATCTGACTGCGTCCGAGAATATTGCCGTTGGCCGGATCGAAGCCATGGATGACCATGAACGGATTGCCGAGTCTGCAAGACGCAGTCTTGCTGATCGGGTTATCGAACGCCTGCCTGAAGGTTACGAGCAGCGAATCGGACGCTGGTTCCGTAAAGGCACCAACCTTTCTGGAGGTGAGTGGCAGAAAATCGCACTGGCAAGGGCCTACATGCGAGACGCCGAGTTGTTGATCCTCGACGAACCCACTGCTGCTTTGGATGCACGTGCCGAACACCAGATCTTCAACCGTTTTGTGGAACTGACCGAAGGCAAATGCGCGGTACTCATCTCCCACCGCTTCTCGACCGTAAGGATGGCGGACCGCATCCTCGTACTCCATGAAGGTACCTTGCTGGAAGATGGCCCGCACGAAGAACTGCTGAAACAAGGAGGTCAATATGCCGAACTGTTCAGCCTCCAGGCTTCAGGATACCTCTGAAGAATAACTTGTTGTGAATGCCTTCCACTGATTAAGCTGGTGTCATTCGTTGGAGTGGCTGAAACAGTTCACTCCAGAATCGTGAATGACTTAGGAAAGAGCCCCCTCATGCTGAATACCATTCCTTCTGAACTCGATGTAGCCATCATTGGTGCTGGTTCTGCGGGTCTCCCCGCCTTCCGTGCAGCACGTGAGCATACCGACCGCATTGCACTCATCGAACGCGGTCCCCACGGCACCACCTGTGCCCGGGTTGGATGCATGCCAAGCAAGCTGCTGATCGCTGCTGCCGAAGCTGCCCATGGGATGCAAAAAGCTCCCGGCTTTGGTGTCCATCCAGGAACGGTCAGGATTGATGGGGAAGCCGTGATGGAACGGGTGCGCAGAGAACGAGACCGGTTTGTCGGATTTGTCCTCGATGGAGTGGAGCAGATCGACCCTAAACACCGTGTTTCGGGACAGGCAAGATTCCTTGAGGATTCTGTGCTTGAAATAGAAAGCGCACAGATTCACGTTCAGCGGGTGGTGATTGCTTCAGGAACTTCTCCATTGATTCCCGATTTTCTCAAGGGAGTGAGAGATCGTGTCGTGGTCAATGATGATGTTTTCGAATGGAAAACATTGCCCCAGTCAGTAGCAGTCTTTGGTGCGGGAGTGATCGCTCTGGAACTCGGACAAGCCCTGCATCGGCTCGGAGTGCGAGTTCGTCTTTTTGGACGCAGTTTGAGAACGGGACCAATCACGGATCCTGCGGTTCTGCAAAATGCAGAGCAGGTTTTTTCCACCGACTTCCCGTTTTGTGCTCCAGTAATGGTAGAAAATGTCGAAGCAACCGAAAACGGAGTCAAGGTCTGTTTTCGGAAAGATGCTAATTCAGCTCCAGAGGAAGAAGAGTTTGAACAGATTCTGGCGGCCACTGGAAGAACCCCCAATCTCACAGAACTCGAACTGGGAAAAACCTCTGTTGAACTGGATCACCACGGGATACCTATTTTCAATCCATTGACCATGCAGTGCGGTAATTCTCCAGTATTCATAGCAGGAGACGTCAACAACACCCTGACCGTGTTGCACGAAGCCGCCGACGAAGGAAAGCTTGCCGGAGACAATGCGGGACGTTATCCGAAAATCCGTGAAGGCCAACGAAGAAGCCCTATGACCATCGTCTTCACCGACCCACAACTAGCAGTGGTCGGCCAAAGCTGGAGGGAACTCCAGGACAGGGATTTTGTCACAGGACGTGTGTCCTTCGAAGGTCAGGGGCGAAGCAGGGTGATGCTCCAAAACCGGGGATGCCTTCATCTCTATGCCGAACGGGGCAGTGGACGCCTGCTCGGCATGGAAGCCGTTGGCCCAAGTGTCGAACACCTGGCCCACCTGTTGGCTTGGTCCCATCAGCAACAAATGACCCTCCCCCAGATGCTCTCCATGCCCTTCTACCATCCCGTCATCGAAGAAGGTCTGCGCACCGCCCTCCGCAGCGCTAGGGATCAACTTTAACCCGTTTATTCAGTATTTCCTACCAGATGAGTTGAAGGCAATACATTCGTGGCTTTCAGTTCCTCAAGCAGGATGCTGGATTTGACTGAGGCCACCATCGGCTGAGCCAGCAGCCTTTTCAGCACAAGTTCCGAAAAAATTTTCAGGTTAGGTGCAACAACATGCATCAGGTAATCAGTATCGCCCGTTATTGCCCAACATGCCAAGACCTCTTCCCAATCCTTGATTTCTTCTGAAAACACCTTCGCTGGATCTTCATCGTGTTTCTCCAAAGTGATGTGGATGAATGCCTGAATGCCCAGGCCCAAAGCTTCCGGATTCAGCAATGCGGCATAAGATCGAATCACTTCCTGTTCCTCGAGACGTCGTACTCGACGCAGGCATTGCGAAGCAGAGAGGTGAACTTTTTCGGCCAGGTCCGCATTGCTTTGACGTCCACGGTTTTGAAGTTCATCCAGAATGTTTAAATCATAATTATCCAGCCGTATTGACATAATATTTCATCAAACTAATAATTTATGATTAATTATTTCATCAAATAAAATTTTACTGGAATCTTTGCAAGATAACATCTCTAAATCTCTGATACCATCGAATGAAAGGTTTTTCAAATACCCCCGGATGGAGGAAGAATTCATGATACTGGACGGAGCGACCCTCAGCGTCAGAGGCATTTCAGAGATTTCAGGAAATCCAAAGATTCGGATTGAAATCTCCACGGAGATCGAGAAACGGGTTCGTGAATCACGCGAACTTCTGGACCGTTTTGTGGAATCAGGAAGAATTATCTACGGAGTCACCACCGGAGTGGGCGGTTTTGTCAACTGGCTTGTTCCACCTCACCTTGCTGAACAACTTCAGAACAACATCCTGCGCGGGGTTACTTCCAATGTGGGCCCCTACCTTGATGACACCTATGTCCGTGCTGCGATGCTGGCCCGGTTGAATTCACTGGGCCGCGGGGTTTCCGGCATTTCCTTCGAAAATTATCGCAAGTATGTCGAGCTATACAACGCGGGTATTGTCCCCTGCATTCCTGAGAAGGGTTCTCTGGGTGCCAGCGGAGATCTTGGGCCTTTGGCTTATATTGCCCTGGTTGGAACCGGCCACTGGCTGGCACGCTGCGGGGGAGAGATCATTGAAGGAGGAAAAGCACTGGAAAAAGCAGGACTTGAACCCATGCGGCTGAATTACAAGGAGGGTTTAGCGCTGATCAACGGGACTTCGGCCATGACCGGGGTGGCAGCATGCATCACGGAAGAAGCCCAAAAGCTGGTCAACAGTTATTTGCTGGTTTCCGCCCTGAGCATTGAAACGCTCAAAGGCAAGATCATGCCCTTTCACCCTGCGGCACATGAAAACAAGCCTCATCCGGGACAAATCCGGGTGGCCGCAGCCATCTTCGACATCCTTTCTGACAGCAAAATGGTGGTCCAGGATGAGGAGGTGGAACGTTGGCTTCAGCAACTCAAGAGTGAGCAGCCCCAGGGAATGGATCAACAGATAGAGGATCCTTATACCATCAGAGCAACACCCCAGATTCTGGGGCCGGTGGTGGATACCTTGAGCAGTGTTCGAGGGACGGTAGAAACCGAACTCAACTCGACGAATGACAACCCTCTGATTGTCGTAGAACGGGGGGAAGCCTATCACAATGCCAACTTCCATGGACAGTATATTGCCAACGCCATGGATCAGCTTTCCATCGTTCTCACGACCATGAGCAACCTCTCAGACCGGCGTACCGACCGCTTCCTCGATCCTGGTCACAATCATGGGCTGCCGCCTTTTCTCTGCCGTGAAAATCCGGGATTGAGGCACGGTATGATGGGCGGACAGTATGCGGCCACCTCCCTGACGGCGGAAAACCGTTCACTCTGCGTTCCTGTATCGATTCAGACGCTGCCATCAACGGGAGATTTCCAGGATCATGTATCCTTCGGCCTGGTGGCCGCCCTCCGGGCCCGGGAAATTCTTGGAAATGCGTATTACATTTTGGGGTATGAACTGCTCTGCGGCTGTCAGGCCGCCGACTGCCGGGATCCGCAGGATCTGGGTTCCGTGACTGCAAAGGTCTATCAGCGGGTCCGTGAGGAGGTACCCTATCTTGACCATGATGAATCGCTGACGTTGCCTATCGAAACCGCGGCGAGACTGTTGCGTGAGGGAAGCATTCTCGAAGCCATTCCCTCAGAGCTTGATGTATTTAAATCCTGAAGGAAACTGGATTTATGACGACATGATTCCGGATCCGTGAAACACTGAAAACCATGTTTCATGATTCATCCATTGGGAGATTTTTATGAAAGAAGAAACTCATCCGGTTTTCCAATCCATCCTTCAGCGCTACCGGGAAAAAAGCGCTCAATCCCTGGTACAACATCAGCGGGCCGGAAACCGTCTGCCCGGCGGGGACACTCGTTCGGCGACCCACTTTTCCCCCTATCCGCTATACATGCAGCGCGGCAGGGGCTGCAGGCTTACCGATCTGGATGGCAATCACTATCTGGACCTGCTCAACAACTATTCCTCGCTGGTCCATGGCCATGCCCATCCACGTGTGATGGAGAGCACCCGGCAGGAACTGGAACGCGGTACCGTCTTCGGTGCCCCATCTGAAATGCAGATCCTCCATGCAGAACATCTGTGCAGCCGTGTGTCCACGTTGGATCAACTGCGTTATTGCAATTCAGGGACGGAAGCCACGATGTTCGCCCTCCGTGCAGCACGGGCATTCAGCGGCCGGGAGCGTGTGATCAAGATCGACGGGGGTTACCACGGGACCCATGATTATGTGGAAGTCAGCGTTCATGCCTCTGCTGATCCGGAGCGAATGCATCAACCCCGTCTGAACAGCCGTGGGGTGCCCCGGTCCGTCCTTTCCGAAGTCGATGTGGTGCCTTTTAACTCCCTCGATGCCGTGGAAGAAATACTGAAACGAAATCAAGAACAAACTGCAGCCTTGATCGTGGAACCCATGCTTGGTGCCGGAGGGGTAGTGACACCCGCAAGGGGTTATCTCAAGGGGCTTCGCGAACTGACGCAACATTACGGCGTGTTGCTGATTTTTGACGAGGTGATCAGTTTCCGCATGCATCACGGTGGAATGCAGGAAATGGAAGGACTCCGTCCAGACCTGACGGCTTTCGGTAAGATCATTGGAGGAGGTCTCGCGGTCGGGGCTTTTGGTGGACGTCAAGAGATCATGAAGCTTTTCGATCCAGATCAGCCCGAATCCATCTCCCATTCAGGAACCTTCAACGGCAACCACCTGACCATGGCCGCAGGGCTGACAACCCTGGAACTCTATGACCCTGACGAAATTGAACGTCTCAACGGCATGGGAAAAAAGATACGCGACGGCATCTCTGAGGCATTCAGCCGCAAGGGTTTCCGGGCCCAGGCCACAGGCATTGGTTCGGTCATCGGACTTCACTGGACGGAGGATGAAATCATGAATGCCGGGGACGTCGTTCGTGCTCAGGAGCAGTGTGGACAACTGCCAAAACTGCTGCATCTTGAACTGATAAACCGCGGAATATTTTCCAGCAGCCGTGGACTCCTGATCCTCTCGACACCGATGGCAGAAGCCGAGGTTGAACAGGTACTGACAACCTTTGATGAAACACTGGAGACCCTTCAGCCCTTCGTTCAGGACTGTAATCCTCACCTTTACACCTGTTGAGGAGGAAAAATGAGCGATACAGGATGCTGGAACAAATCGATGGAAACCCTGCCGGAGGAACCCTTCTTAAAAGTTCCGCAGGAGGCTTTTTAGAATGGAATCGATCATATCTGGGTCATTCATCTTTTTCCCAGGCACAATTCAATGGTACCGGGCTGAAGCGTGATGATGTGCCATATTTTGAGGAACTGGAACTACTGCGAAAAAACTGATTTTTCGGACAGAAGTGGAACTGATTGATCAGGGAACGCTTCCCAAATATGAATCCAAGGCAAAGCTGATAAGAAGGATCAAGGATTCCTGACTTTGACCAACGGCCAATTAAAATTTAACAAGGAGGGAAAAATGATTCTCGATGGAAGCACCCTTAGCGTCGAACAAATCACCGAAATGGCACGGCACCCGGAGTTCTGGGTGGAAATATCCCCTGAAATCGAGGAACGCGTTCGGGCTTCCAGGAAGCTTCTGGATCAGTTTGTCGATTCAGGCCGGGTGATCTATGGCGTCACCACAGGAGTCGGAGGTTTTGTCAACTGGCTGGTTCCGCCCGCCTACGCCGAGGCTTTGCAGAACAACATCCTTCGCGGCGTAGCCTCCAACGTCGGCCGTCTCCTGGATGATGAATATGTACGGGCGACAATGCTCGCCCGTCTCAATTCCCTGGGCCGCGGTGCTTCCGCGATCAGCTTCGAGAACTATAAAAAATACGTCGATCTTTACAACGCCGGCATCCTGCCCTGCATTCCCGAACAGGGATCCCTGGGAGCAAGCGGAGACCTGGGACCGCTGGCCTGTGTGGCAATGGTTGGATGCGGGTATTGGCGTGCCTCCTTCGAGGGGGAAATCGTCTCCGGCAGCGAAGCCCTGGAACGGGCCGGAATCAAACCGATGGTACTGGGCTACAAGGAAGGCCTGGCGTTGATCAACGGCACCTCGACGATGACCGGCATCGCAGCCTGTCTGACCTCAGATGCAAAAACCCTGATCAAGAACTACCTGCTTATTTCCAGCCTCAGCATTGAGGTGCTGAAGGGCAAGATCATGCCCTTCCATCCGGCCGCACATGAAAATAAACCGCATCCGGGACAAATCCGGGTGGCAGCATCCATCTTCGACATCCTTTCTGACAGCAAAATGGTGGTCCAGGATGAGGAGGTCGAACGCTGGCTGCGAGAACTGCGGAGCGAAGAACCGGAAGGGCTGGAACAACAGATCGAAGACCCTTATTCGATCCGTGCCACCCCACAGATTCTGGGTCCGGTGCTCGATACCACCCTCTTCATCGAGCAGACAGTAAAGACCGAACTCAATTCGACCAATGACAATCCGCTGATTTTGGTGGAACACGGGGAGGCGTTTCATAATGCCAACTTTCACGGGCAGTACATCGCCAATGCCATGGACCAGCTTTCCATCGTCTTGACGAACCTCTGCAACCTCTCGGACCGGCGGACCGACCGTTTTCTCGACCCTGACCACAACGTAGGGCTTCCGCCCTTTCTCTGCAGGGAGAATCCAGGGCTGCGACTGGGGCTGATGGGAGGACAGTTTGCGGCCACCTCCCTGACTGCCGAAAACCGTTCGCTCTGCACGCCCGTTTCGATTCAGACGTTGACCTCCACCGGTGATTTTCAGGATCATGTTTCAATGGGTCTGATTGGGGCAAGAAGGGCACGGGACATATTGCGCAATACACGTCTCATCACAGCTTTCGAACTGATCTGTGCCTGTCAGGCGGCGGATATTCGTGGAAGTGACCAGCTCAGTTCCAAGACCTTGGAGGTCCTGCAACTGGTTCGTGAAAAAATCCCCTATCTGGATCGGGATCTCCCATTGACTGATCCGCTCGAGGTTGTGGCAGACCTCATCCAATCCGGAACAATGCTCGAACTGCTGGACAAAGACTCTCCTGCCATGGAATGGTGAAGATTTATTCTTTTTCTGAAAGACGGCATATACCTCCGTCCAGAATGAAGTCTTCCATGCGTAATATTTCAAGATAACCTGATTACGGAGTCATTCAAGATGCTAAACCATGCCTTCATTCCCTACCGCGGTTATTACAGCTCTCCTTTTGCCCGCTGGCAGGGGAGCTTTGCCCAGGAAAACGCAATCACCCTGGGAGCGGAAACATCCCGTCGCTGGCTTGAAAAGAAACAATGGGATCCGAAAATCATCGATTATCTGTTTCTCGGTTCCACGGTGCACCAGCCCCGGGGATTTTACGGAGGTCCTTGGGCCTCCGCGCTGATCGGAGCCGATTCGGTTCCGGGAGTGATGATCAACCAGGCCTGCTCCACCTCCACCATTTCTGTTTATCAGGCGGGGATGGGTGTTGAAACCGGCATGTACGATACCGCATACTGCCTGATGAGCGACCGCTGTTCGAACGGTCCGCACAGCATCTGGCCCAATCCCAAAGGACCGGGCGGGCAGGTGGTTTCGGAAGACTGGGTGATGGACAATTTCAACCTCGATCCCTGGGCAGGTGGAGCGATGATCCAGACTGCAGAAAACGTGGCTGGGGCCTCAGGAATCAGCCGTGAACAGTGTGATGAACTCACGGTGCGACGTTTTCAGCAGTATCAGCAAGCACTCGAACAGGACCGTACTTTTCAGAAAGGCTATATGTTTCCGGTGGAACTCAAAATTTCCAGAAAGCAAACCCTCACGGTGGACGCCGATGAAGGGGTGATGGAAAGCACCGCTGAAGGTCTGGCTAAACTTCGTCCCGTCATCCCCGACGGCGTTCACACTTTTGGAACCCAGACGCATCCTGCGGATGGACAATGTGCGCTGACACTGACCACCCGGGACAAGGCCATGGAATTGAGTGAAGACCCAAACCGGATTATCCGGATTCTGTCATACGGATACGCCCGTGCCAAAAAAGCGCACATGGCGATGGCAGTCACTCCTGCATCACAGATGGCGCTTGAAGGTGCCGATCTCACACCCGGAGATTTGAAGGTCATCAAAACCCACAACCCCTTTGCTGCCAACGATCTTTATCTGGCCCAAACGCTTGGACTGGATGCAGAGATGATGAACAATTACGGTTGCTCCCTCATTTTCGGACATCCCCAGGGGCCGACCGTCGGACGTTTGATCATCGAAGGCATCGAAGAATTGGCCTTGCTGGGTGGTGGTTATCTGCTGGTTGCGGGCTGTGCAGCTGGGGATACTGCAGCAGCCATCGTACTGAAAATGGGATAATACCAAGGTGGGAGCAGATCTCTGCTCCCATGACTCACGGATATAAATTATTTTCTGTTAGTTAAGAATCCATTCAACAGAGCGAATTTGAATGATCCTTTCACAACTCCCATCAAGATTTAAGGCATTGAATGCCAGGGACTGATGGATTATCTTAGCCAGTGGTTGAGAGTTTGGCATTGATTTAATCCGGATAAGAAAGGATCCCCATGAGCCCATTCAATCAGAACGAAATCGAGGATTTTGAGAAATTCGGCTATGTGTTTCCGGTTGAGGTGCTTTCCGACTCAGAATTGAAAACGTGTCGTGAAAAACTGGAGTCCTTTGAAGCGACCCAAGATGGTAAACTGGAGGCGTCTCAGCGGAACAAATCACACCTGCTCTTCAAATGGCTGGATGATCTGATCCGTGATCCACGTATTCTGGATCCTGTTGAAGACCTGATCGGTTCTGATATCCTCTGCTGGAACACCATCTTCTGGATCAAGGAAGCCCATTCCCAAAGTTTTGTTTCATGGCATCAGGATACCCGATACTGGGGTTTATCCAGTAAAAATGTTTTGACTGCCTGGCTTGCTCTATCACCAGCATCCCAGAAAAGCGGATGCATGAGGGTGATGCCCGGGACACACCGGGGGGAGGTGTTGCCCCATGATGATCGCTATCATCATGATAACATGCTGACACGCGGTCAGGAAATCTCGGAAGGCGTTGATGAATCAGAATCCGTGTTGATGCCTCTTGAAGCGGGGCAAATGTCGATCCATAATTATCGCATTGCCCATGCATCAGGTCCCAATGATTCGGATGACCGCCGGATAGGAATTTCGATGCACTACATGCCTCCAGATACAAAACAGATTGTGGGCAATTGGGACAGTGCCGCACTGGTCCGCGGTCAGGATGATTTCAAGCATTTCGAACCGACTCCTGTCCCCAGAAACGACTTTGACCCTGATGCCGTCCAATTCCATGAGAAGGCCACCCAGGCTTTGAGGAGTGTCCTCTACGCCGGAGCAGAAAAAAATACGAGAAAACTCTAAAAAACCTTCTGCCGAGTCAGCCTCGTTTTCTTTCTGTTTCTGACATCCTCTCCTTCAAATGATGGACAAACAGGTTCATGAGCCCCGTAATGACCGTGAAGATCGCCGTTAGAAGCATCAGTTTCCCGGATGCCTCCCAGGCAAATCCTGCATCTACACATTGATCACTGATCCTTTCACATGCTTCCTGAGCTTCTGCATAGAATTGAAGAAAAATCATTCCGCTTGTTCCAAGCAGAACAGACAATACCAGCATGATTTTCAGCAGCATCCTCAAATTCAGATCAATGTCAGTACATCAGGCAGCAGAGGTTACGGTTCCTCAAGTGTAGAAACTTTCCCCGCAACACGCGTTTGACGCATCCTGCGACGCCAGCGATCTGCGTTATAGCCTGCCCCACGGTGAAGTAAGCAACGGTTATCCCAGACAACCGTGTCACCTGCTGCCCACTTGTGGGAATAAACATCCTTTGGTTGAGTCGACCATTCCAGCAAATCATCGAGCAGTTTCCGGCTTTCGACCCCATGCCAGCCTACCACAGAACGGGCATGGGAACCGACAAAGTAGTTTTTCAGTCCATTCACAGGATTGGTCCTGACTAGTTTATGCTCCACCGGTGGCAAGGAAGCCGCGTGCTTAGGGTTCACTGGTGCAACAGGGCTGCGTGAAAAAACATAATCATGGATACAGCTGAGGTTTTCGATTTTTTCCTGCTTTTCCCGAGGCAGCCGGGCATAGGCAGAGCGCATGCTTGCAAACTCGGTCTCACCTCCTTCACCTGGAACTTCATAGGCATGGGTGATCGAGAAGTATGATGGTATTTTTCTGAATGAAGAATCCGAATGCCAGAGTTCATTTCCTTTCTGGTAAAGCGTGCTCGGATCCGTTCCATCCTTTTTACTGTCGTCATCCATCACGTTGCCAACCGTTCCAAAATAAACGATCTTTCCGGTCTTGCCGTAAGTCACGTGTTCTGCCTCAGGTTCACCCAGACATCGTGTAATGACCATGTGGGATTCATCGTTCATCTTCTGGTTCGGAAAATGGAGGAGTGAATACTGATCAATCGCCTTTTGAATTTCTGAAACGATCTCTTGACTCAGTCTATCTGTGAATGACAACCCCGTCACTTTTGCTCCAAAGTCGGGATGCAATGCTTCAAAGTGCAACTCAGGCATAGAACTGTTTCAGGTTATTCATCCACAAATGTTTCAGAGGATTCTTCGCCTTCACCCAAGTATGCTTTTCGGACTTCAGGGTTGGAACGTATGTTTGGGGGGGTGTCACAAGCAATGGACTGTCCATAGACAAGAACCGTGATGCGGTCGGCCAGGGCAAAGACGGCATCCATATCATGTTCGATGAGCACCAGTGTGTGTGTTCCCTTTAGTTCCGCCAAGACCTCGACCATGCGCTGACTTTCCTCAACCCCCATCCCGGCCATGGGTTCGTCGAGCAAAAGCATTTTCGGTCGGGTTGCAAGCGCCATCGCCAGTTCCAATTGCCTTTGCTCTCCGTGGCTGAGACTTGAGGCAGGAACATCCACCCGTTCAGAAAGACCAATTTTTTCTAGCACATTGAGGGCAGGCTCTCTCAGATCGGTTGCTTTCCGGGCTTTGCTCCAGAACCGAAATGAGTGACCAGCCTGGGCCTGAACGGCAAGTGCGACATTATCCAGTGCGGAAAAATTCTGGAGCACACTCGTGATCTGGAAGGAGCGGGCCAGTCCCAGGGAACTTCGGCGGTATTCTGGAAGTTGGGTAATGTCCTGATTCTGGAAAAAAATACTTCCGGAATCCGGTCTGAGGGATCCCGAAAGTTGGGCGATCAAGGTGGTTTTCCCGGCCCCGTTGGGCCCAATTACGGCGTGTATCTCTCCTTCTTCAACCTCCATGGAAAGCTCGCTGATTGCAACCAGGCCTCCAAAGGATTTGGTCAGCTTCTCGGTTTTGAGTAATATTTCAGCCATTTCTGATTCTCAAGCGGCCGAGCAGTGAATGAATCCCTCCACGGGCGAATAGAACAAGCAGAATCAGCAAGGGGCCCATTACTCCCATCCAGTGTTCTCCAGCACCCGGGAATAACAAGGCATCCATCCACTCAGGAAGGTATTCTTCAAGAAGCAGAAACAGCACCGTTCCCAATACCGGCCCAAAGAGGGTCCCCATACCGCCGAGAATGACCATGATCAATAAATCTCCGGATCGGGTCCAGTGCATGATTGCAGGCGAGACAAATTCATTCCAGTTGGCAAAAAGCGCTCCGGCAATGCCGCAGATCATTCCGGAGATGACAAATGCTGCAAGCTTGTAACGATAGGTTGGAAACCCCAGGGCTTGCATCCGTGCTTCATTCGATTTGCAGCCTTGAAGAACCATCCCGAAACGGGAATGGATGATGCGGTGGCAGAGGAAAAGCAACAGCAGCAGTATGGCAAAAACGAAGTAGTAAAAACTGAGGGGATCATTAAGATCGATCCATCCACCGAACTCACTGCGATAAACGGGCATTCCGTCGTCACCTCCGAATTCTTCGAGGCTGATGCCAAGAAAAAAAACCATCTGTGCAAAAGCCAAAGTGATCATGATGAAATAAACGCCACTCGTCCTCAGACTCATCATTCCAATCAGCAGGGCAAAAATTCCACAAATCACCAGGGTTGCAGGGAATTGGATGAAACCGTTATCGATTTCGTAAAAACTGAAAATCCCCACGGTGTAAGATCCGATTCCAAGATAAACCGCATGTCCGAAACTGACCATTCCTCCAAAACCGAGAATCAAATCGAGGCTCATTGCGGCGAGGGCAAGGATCATGATCCGACAAAACATCTCCGTGTAGAAAACCGGAAGTTCGAACACCTGGATCAGGATGGGAATGAGCGCCAGCAAGGCCATACCTGCCCACGTGATCCAGAGTTTATCAGCACTCATGGAAAAATCAGCGGTTAACCGGTTCGAGCGGGAAAGAGCCCTCGCGGACGAATGACAAGAATTCCGGCCATCAGGATATAGATCAGCATAGAAGCGAGTGCGGGTCCCACCCCGTCGGCAGTGGAATCAGCAACCATGCTTCTCAACAGCATAGGCAGGAAAACCCGCCCGAGGGTATCCACAAGGCCGACTAAAATAGAGGCAATGAAGGCTCCACGGATGGAACCGATCCCACCAATGATGATCACAACAAAGGCCAAAATCAAAAGAGGTTCTCCCATGCCAGGTTCAACACTCGTCAAGGGCCCCAGCATCATCCCGGCGAGTCCTGCGAAACTGGCACCCAGACCGAAGACCAGGGTGAACAGCATACGGATGTTGACTCCGAGTGCACCCGCCATTTCACGATTGCTCGCTCCGGCACGGATGAGCATGCCAAGCCTCGTTTTGGCAACGATGACATAAATCAAAACTGCTACCAGCAACCCAGCCAGTATGATCATCAAGCGAAAAGTGGGATAGGGAACACCGGGAAGGATTTCGACATGACCAGATAAACCTTCGGGCAGACCGGAATAGAGCGAGGCAGGCCCCCAGACGATGCGAATCACTTCATTGAAAAAAAGGATCAGCCCGAAGGTGGCCAAAACCTGGTCCAGGTGATCCCGCTCATAAAGAGTCCTCAACACCAAAACTTCCACCACCACTCCGACAAGAAACGTAGCAGGCAGTGCAAACAGAATTCCGAGCAGGAAGGATCCGGTCCATTCGATCAAGGTCGTCGCCAGATAAGCTCCGACCATCACCAATGAACCGTGGGAGAGGTTGACCAAGTCCATGATGCCGAAGACCAGGGTCAGTCCAGCGGCAATCAGGAACAGCATCACTCCGAACTGAAGACCGTTGAATGCTTGCTCAATTAGCAGCAGTCCCATGTCTTTTCAGTCCGGAGTCCTTTGGGTGAGTTGACGCCCTTGTCTCACAAGCCTTTGGAGATTCTGCCAGGCTTGTGAAAACGGACTTACCATTTCATCCGGCAGTCTTTGGCGTAATTGTCTCCGTGATCGGTGAAGACGGTGTCGATGATCTTGGTGGTATAACTTCCATCGGAGTCTTTGACCGCTTCACGCAGGTAGAAATTCTGAATTGGGAAGTGGTTGTTGTTGAAACGCAGATTCCCACGGGTGCTAGGGTAGCCTCCCAAACGCATTGCATCACGCAATGCGTCCCGATCTGAAATCCCTCCTGCAACACGGATGGCGTGATCGATGAAACGGACCAGGTCATAAGACTGCGCCGCATAGAAGGATGGGATATAACCATATTTTTTGCGGAAATCACGTACAAATCTGCGATTGACTGGATTATCCAGGTCAGGACTCCAAGTTTGGGTTCCCAACACTCCCACTGCTGAACCTTTGAGGGCCGGAAGGGAAACCGCATCCACGGTGAATGCCGTGTAAAGTGGAACTGAACCCATCAAACCTGCCTGGTTGTACTGTTTCACAAAATTGATCCCCATTCCTCCGGGCTGGAAGACAAAAACTGCTCCAGGGTTTGATGCACGAAGGGTAGAAATTTCAGCCTGGAAATCCTTCTGTCCCAGTTTAGTGAAAACCTTTCCGGAAATCTTGCGCTTATAATAACGTTGCACACCTGCCAGCATATCCTTTCCCGCCTGATAATTCGGGGCCATCAAGTAGACATTATTGATGCCGTTATCCTGAAGGTATTTACCCATCGCTTCAGGAGTTTGGTCATTCTGCCAGGAAACATTAAAGAAATTCTCAGAACAGCGCTTGCCTGCAACCGTCGAGGGACCTGCGTTGGCACTGACAAGAAATGTATTGGAACGTGTGACTGGTCCATGGATCGCGACCAGCAAATTCGACCAGATGACTCCTGTGACGAAATGCACTTGATGTTTCTTGACCATCTTGTCGGCCAGTTGCTTGGCAACATCGGGTTTACGTTGATCATCTCCATAGATGACAGAACTTTCCATTCCACCAAAGGCATTGCCAATGTGATCCAATCCCAATTGGAAAGCATGCTTCATTTGTTTACCGATGATGCCGGCTGGTCCCGAGAGAGTGGTCATGAATCCAACTTTCACTTTCTCGGCATAAAGCGGTGAGCCCATAAGCCCAAATACGATCAGAACTCCTAATATTTTCTTATTCATAGATCTCCTCATTTCAAAGCATATTTTTGTTTTCAACTGGCACAATACCCGTCGATAAAAAAATCAAAATTAAAGGAATTCCTTGGGGATGTCAAAAAAAAAGACCTTAATCATTTTTTATGCATTCTGAGAAATCCTATTTCTGTATTCCAAGGAATGCTTCATGAATCTGGAATTATCGGTCAGGGTAGATCTGCTTTCCTCTCCGATTTCTCTCATCTTCTTCATACTCAACCACAGGAAAAACATCCTTGCATTAATGAGGAACCACCGCGGTTGCTTCTAGTTCGATCTTCCCAGGGTGATCCAACAAATCAGAAACAAAAATCATACTCATTGCAGGATAATGTTTTCCCATCAACCGCTGCCAGAGTCGACCAAGTTCTTGACGATGAGAGAGATAAACATCTTTCTCGGTACAGTATGCCGTCATCCTGCAGATATGTTCCGGGTTCCCCCCCGCTACGGATAACACTTCCAAAACATTACTCAATGCCTGTTCAAACTGCGGAACAAGGTCATTGCTTTGGAAACATTGTTGAGCATCCCAGCCAACCTGACCCGCGATAAAAACCAAGCGACCTGGATCGGCCACAACTCCATTTGAATAACCCTTCGGAGGTGTCCATCCGGAAGGGTGAAGAATATCCATGTTCCTCCTCTGAAGAATTGTTCATCTTCATGAATTCATTCCATCCTGAGCCCGTCATTCAATTTTTTCAAGTAAAAAGATGTATTTTGGTACTTATTTATATTTTTTTCTTGACAGGCACCGATTTCAGTATAATCTCGAAACAGGTACAACAATACCACTTTAATCATAATCAAGAGGAGAAATGATGCAGAAGGGCTACGCATGGCAAATGGAGGAAGCAGGGAAACCCCTGGTGAGAAAGGAGTTTGATCTACCTTCTCCGGTGTCGGCAGAGCTTTTAGTCGAGGTGTCCGGATGCGGAGTCTGTCATACGGACCTTGGCTATTATTTTGATGGAGTCCGTCCGAACCACCCTCTTCCTTTAATTTTAGGACATGAGATCAGCGGACTGGTTCTTGAAGCAGGTGAAGGTGCAGAAAGCTGGGTGGGGAAAAAAGTGATCATACCGGCTGTCATTCCCTGTGGGAAATGCGGTCTCTGCCTCAGGGGGCGAGGAACCATCTGCCGTAGCCAGAAAATGCCAGGCAATGACATTCAGGGTGGATTCGCTTCCCACGTTAGGGTCCCAGAATATGGACTATGCGAAGTGGATGAGACAAAACTTGAAGCTGCTGGATTGACTCTAGCCGATGTATCGGTGATCGCAGACGCGGTCACTACACCTTATCAAGCTGCAGTTCGTTCAGGAATTGGAAAGGGTGATTTAGCGGTCGTTATTGGAGCAGGAGGCATTGGAGGCTATGCCGTGCAGATCTGTGCAGCACTAGGGGCTTCAGTGGTGGCGATCGACATTGATGCGAGCAGGCTTGAAAGCGTTCGGCAAAACGGTGCGGCCTTGGCCCTTGACGCACGTGAGGTGGAAGGACGGGAATTTAAAAAAAGGATTCTCGAATTTGCTGAAAATCAAGGACTTCCTGCACAGGAATGGTACCTCTTTGAATGTTCCGGAAGCGTTGCAGGTCAAAAAACCGCATTCGGTCTTCTTACCCATGGGGGGACACTTTGTGTGGTTGGATTCACCATGGATCGGTTTGAACTTCGATTGTCAAACCTGATGGCCTTTGACGCACGTGCCCTGGGAAACTGGGGATGTGCCCCTGAACTATATCCCGCAGCTCTAGAACTCGTGATGAACGGAAGCGTTGCAGTGGCTCCTTTCGTTGAGCAGTACCCTCTGGATTCAATCCAGAATATTTTCAATGCAGCCCAACGGCACGAACTCACGAAGCGTGCTGTTCTGGTTCCATGAACACACAAAGGACTAACAATGACAACCGAGTCGGATTTCAACTACAAAGATCATAATTTTGATTCCGGACAGGATTTTCCAGGAATTCTGTATGAAAAAAAACCTGTGCTTGGTTCGGATGGCCAGGCCGTCAAAGGTCTCTTCAACATCTGGATCACGCTGGATAATCCCGCACAGTACAATTCCTACACCACCGAGATGGTCAAGGGTGCGATCCTCGCCTTCCGCAAGGCTTCCAATGAACGTGACAGTGTTGCCGTAGTTTTCACCGGCAGTGGGGACAGAGCCTTTTGCACCGGAGGAAACACCAAGGAATATGCCGAGTATTATGCAGGCAGGCCACAGGAGTATCGACAATACATGAGGCTTTTCAACGATATGGTTTCATCCATCCTGTCCTGCGACAAACCAGTCGTATGCAGGGTCAATGGAATGCGTGTCGGAGGGGGCCAGGAAATCGGGATGGCCTGTGATTTTTCGATCGCACAGGATCTGGCCCGATTCGGCCAGGCAGGTCCCAAACATGGGTCAGCTCCCATCGGCGGTTCGACGGACTTTCTGCCGGTGATGATGACAGGAGAAAAGGCCATGGAATCCGGAACGCTCTGCGAAGTCTGGTCAGCACACAAGGTTTATCTCAATGGAATGATCAGTGGAATCGTTCCTGCCCTGAGGGTTGAAGGCGAGTGGCTGCCAAATCCTCTGGTGGAGACACAGCAGATGTTCGATCCATGGGGCAGTTTTGCTTACGGTGAGAACAAAACTGGAGAGGCCTTGACCGAGGCCAAGACTTTGCTGAAAAGTGGAACGACGGATCTGTCTTTATTGGATGAAGCCGTCGAGGCTCTCTGTACCAAACTGCTCTATACGTTTCCGGACTGCATGACCAAAACTGTCGAGGAACTGAGAAAGCCTAAACTCGAAGCCTGGAATCGCAACAAGGAAGATGCACGCGCGTGGCTTGCGAACAACATGATGACCGAAGCAAGAGCAGGGTTCAGGGCTTTCAATGAAGGAACAAAAACCCAACGGGAAGTGGACTTTGTCGCCCTGCGCCGTGCACTTGCCCAGGGACAGCGTTGGTCGGAGGAATTCACCGATGCACTGATGCCTGGGCTGGATCGAAAAGCATCATGACGGATCCTGTAGGCTCCTGGATCGAGGAGAATGGGACATTGCTCCGCCTAAGACTGGCACGTCCCAAGGCAAACATCCTCGATTCCGAAATGATCAGGGCTATTTCAGAAGAACTCGAAAAACATTCCGGGAATCCAAAACTTCGTGGCCTCCTGCTGGATGCAGAAGGTCCGCATTTCAGTTTTGGGGCCAGCGTTGAGGAACATCTTCCGGAACAGTGTGAGGCCATGCTGCATGATTTCCACCAACTGCTGCTGAAGATGCTTGGTCTTCCCTACCCGGTGCTGGTCGTCATCCGAGGCCAGTGTCTTGGCGGAGGGCTCGAACTGGCCTGTGCAGGATCTCAGTTGTACGCCGCACCAGATGCCCAGATGGGACAGCCGGAAATCATGCTGGGAGTGATCGCTCCGGCAGCTTCTTGTCTGCTTCCATGGCGTATCGGTCAGTCGAATGCAGAAGACCTGCTTTTTTCAGGACGCAGTGTGGGGGCTGATGAAGCCTTGCGGATCGGACTTCTGAACCAAGTCGATGAGGATCCTGAAAAAGCGGCACGGGTCTACTTCCAGAAGCATCTGGCATCAAAAAGTGCGAGTTCTCTGCGCCATGCAGTTCTAGCTGCCCGCAAAGGGGTGATTGGAAATCTGAAACGTAAACTATCGGCCGTTGAGGAACTGTATCTTGAGCAATTGATGAAAACCGGAGACGCCGTGGAAGGGTTGCAATCCTTTCTCGAAAAGCGTCCCCCAAAATGGGAGGACTGTTGAAATGAACAACTTTCAAAATGGTGGTAGCGCGGCCATCGTCGATCGCTGCCGTCGGCTATTCGATGATCTTGAATTTTCAGAGGTACGAGAATGGAAAGCTGCAGAAAAGGGACGAAAGGTGATCGGCTATATGCCCGTTTACGTCCCGAGAGAAATCATCCATGCAGCAGGAATGCTGCCGGTGGGGATCCTCGGCGGAGGAGACCAGTTGGAAGTCATCCAGGGGGATGCCTACTACCAGAGTTACATTTGCCGCATTCCAAGATCCACCATCGAACTCGGTTTGACAGGAAGGCTCGACGTTCTGGACGGCATGCTGTTTCCCAGCATCTGTGATGTGATCCGCAACCTATCAGGCATGTGGCAACTGATGTTCGAAGACAAGTATGTGCGCTATTTCGATGTCCCCCAAAACTACGCCAGGGACATCGGAGGAAGTTACTACGTCAATGAACTGAAGCAGTTGCTGAGTGATCTTGAAAAGCTTTCAGGAAAGCAGATCAGTCCAGATGATTTATGGAAATCGATCGAAGTCTACAATGAAAACCGAAGAGCGATTCAGGACCTTTATCACTATCGTGCAAAACGCCCCTGGAAAACCCCCAGCCCGGATGTCTACCTCGTCATCCGGGCCGGAATGGTGTTGCCTGTGGAGGAACATACCCAACTGATCCGGGATTACATTTCAGCCGTCGAGAAGGAGGAACAGGTGATGCGGGATAACTGCCGGGTTGTCGTCAGTGGAGTTTTCTGTGAACAGCCTCCTTTGAATTTGATCCGATCCATCGAAATGGCCGGATGCTACATCGTGGATGATGATTTCATGCTTGTCACACGCTGGCTTCTCGAGGATGTGCCAACTTCTGGAGATCCTCTGGAAAACCTGGCGGACGGTTTTCTCAACCACTCCAATGAGACTTCTGCCAAGTATGTGCCGGTAACGTCTGACAAGGGACAATATCTGGTGGAAGCCGTTCGGAAAAACCAGGCGGAAGGAGTGATCTTTGCCGCACCCAGTTTTTGTGACCCGGCTTTGCTCGACCGGCCGATGCTGCAGAACTGTCTGGCAGAAGAAAACATACCTTACACTGCATTCAAATATGCTGAAAATTCAGGACAGATGCAGCCGATTCGTGAACAGGCTGGAACTTTTGCAGATTCCATCAAGCTCTGGAGTGCCTGACCATGAACATGATGCAACCAAACCTCTGGGATTTGACTGAAGCCTGTTTGCGATCCGGGATCTGCAACCGGTTCAGTTTCAACTTCATCAATAGAAAGGAGCAACAATGAGCCAAATGACTCCACCCGATGCAATCAAGGAAGATTCCATGGAAAAGCAGAAGCAAATGATTTCAGCCAATTTCCATGAACTCGCCCAGGCACCTCAGCAAGGGAGAAAAGTCGTATCGACCTTTGTTCCCGGCAACATCAATGAACTGCTGATGTGCTTCGACATGGCACGCAACCTTCCCGAAATCAATGCCCTGCAGAACGGCATGCGCAAGAAAACCGGACGGATGATCATGGAAGCCGAACGATCCGGACATTCTGAAGACGTCTGTACCTACGTCAAGGCGGACCTTGGAATGATGGCTCAGGGGAATATCGGTCCGACGGGAGAAACCCTGCCGAAGCCGGATCTGCTGCTGCTTTCCTACACAGGTTGTTTCACCTTCATGAAGTGGTTCGAACTGGTTCGGGAGCAGTATGACTGCGAAACATCAATGCTTCACATTCCCTATCAGGGAGACGGAACGATCAACGAAAACATGCGTGATTATGTCGTCAAACAACTTCGGGAGGAAGTCATCCCGACTCTGGAACGGGTCAGCGGAGTCAAATTCGATATCGACCGTCTCCGTGAATACATGCGTGAATCCGCCAAGTCTGAAGAAGACCTGGTCTGGGTTCTTCAAACTGCCAAAAACCGGCCTTCGCCGATCGATGCCTATTTCGGTGGTGTTTATTACATCGGTCCCATTTTTACTGCTTTCCGGGGAACAGAGGATGCCAGTGAATACTACCGTACCCTTCGATCAGAAATTGCAGAACGCCTTGAAAAGGGAGAGGGACCGATCACTCCGGATGGGGAGATGAAGGATGAAAAATACCGTCTGGTGGTGGAGGGACCGCCAAACTGGACCAGCTTCCGCGAGTTCTGGAAGATGTTCTACGAAGAAGGAGCCGTGGTTGTGGCGAGTACCTACACCAAAGTCGGAGGAGTCTATGATTTTGGATTCCGGCATGATCCAGATCACCCCCTGGAATCAATGGCAGACTACTGCCTCGGTTGCTACACCAACCTCAACCTGCCAAGTCGTGCCGAGATGCTTTCCAATTATGTTGAGGATTATCAGGCAGACGGACTGTTGATCAATTCGATCAAAAGCTGCAACAGTTTCTCTGCAGGCCAACTACTGCTCCTGCGTGAAGTTGAAAAACGCACAGGCAAACCCGGAGCTTTTATTGAAACCGACTTGGTTGATCCAAGGTATTTTTCAGGAGCCAACGTCAAAAACCGTCTGGAGAGTTATTTTCAGATGATCAACCAAAAACGTGGAGGTGGTTTTTCCGAAGGAGTGGCAGCATGAAGTGCTTCGTCGGGATCGATTTAGGATCTACCACCACTAAAGCACTGATTCTGGATGAAGAGCAGCAGATTCTGGGAAGAGGCATCACCAATTCACGATCCAACTATGATATTGCAGCGTCTGTTGCCAAAGAAGAGGCACTGGTCAATACAAGGATCAACCTGGTTCGGCAGTCGTTGGAACCGGTCTCAACACTGTTTGAAAACCTTGAAGAATTTCTTTCAGGACTGGAACGCACATTTCGCCTAGAACAATTCATGGAACAATTAGCAGACCTGGAATCGGTTTGCCATACGAATGCTTCCGGAAACCGATTTGCCAGCCGTGAAAAGACCATCATCGCAGATGCCCTACGTAAAATCTTCCATCAACTCCGAGAGGAGGCACCCGAATTGTTTGCGCCCGGTGCATCCCGGAAATCAGATTTTTTCAGAGACATTGCCGGTTCCCGGTACCTAGCCATTGGTGAGGCCAGCGCCAGGGAACTCGGGCTTTCCTTCGACTTGTTGCTGAACGTCTATGACCGTTCGATCATTGAAGTGGAAAATCATTTTGGTGAGGGTGATGCCCGTATGATGATGCTTCAAGCCTTGCAACGCATGCTCAAAGTCACACCAGAACTTGAGTCTCAAAAAAACATCATTCTTGAAAAGGTCGAACAGGCATACAACATCGAACTGGAAGAGAGTTATGTGGTTGGAACCGGTTATGGACGTGCCCGACTTCCTTTTTCGAAAGACCATATCCGTTCAGAAATTCTCTGCCATGGCCTGGGTGCGCACATCATGTATCCAGAAACCCGTACCGTGCTCGACATTGGAGGACAGGACACCAAGGCAATCCAGGTCGATCCATCCGGAATCGTCAGCAGTTTTCAAATGAACGACCGCTGTGCTGCAGGTTGCGGGCGCTACCTGGGCTACATCGCCGACGAAATGAATGTCGGACTTCACGAACTCGGGCCAATGGCCATGAAGGCCACCAGGAAAGTTAGGATCAACTCCACGTGTACTGTGTTTGCAGGCGCTGAACTACGCGACCGTTTGGCACTTGGAGAAGAACGCGAGGACATTCTTGCAGGATTACACCGTGCGATCATCCTGCGTGCTATGTCCCTGCTTTCACGTTCAGGAGGAATCAGCGATCAGTTCACTTTCACAGGAGGAGTCGCCAACAACGAGGCTGCCGTGATGGCACTAAAGGGATTGATTCAAGAAAATTATGGAGAAGTGACGGTCAACATCGACCCGGGATCGATCTATACCGGGGCACTGGGAGCCGCCACCTTTGCACATCGAGCAATGGAGGAACACGCATGACCATTACTGCAGGGATCGACATCGGCACCAATTCCATAAAAAGCGTCCTTTTCCGCATTGAAGAGGGGGCCATCGAATGGCTTGCCAAGCACACCAGTCGTATTCGAAAGCGCGATCCAAACCAACTGGCAGAAGAAGATTACCGTTGGTTGTTGAAAAAAACCGATATCGATCCTGAAGAAGTCGAGTATGTTGCTACAACAGGTGAGGGGGAGAATGTTGATTTCAGAACAGGTCATTTTTATTCGATGACAACCCATGCACGGGGGGCATCGTTTCTGGAACCTTCAGCACGTTCACTGGTGGACATCGGGGCTCTTCATGGCCGGGCCATCAGCATCGATGAACACGGTAAAGTACTTTCCTACAAAATGACCAGCCAGTGTGCCTCCGGAACCGGACAGTTTCTTGAAAACATTGCTCGTTACCTAGGGGTCGCTCAGGATGAAGTGGGATCGCTATCCCTGCAGGCCGATGATCCAGAGACGGTGAGCTCCATCTGCGCGGTGCTCGCGGAAACGGATGTGATCAACATGGTTTCTCGCGGCATCAGTTCCCAGAACATCCTCAAAGGGATTCATCTTTCGATGGCAGGACGTCTTATCAAGCTGCTCAAGGCCATCAAAGTCAGGGAAAATACGGTTTTGGTGACAGGTGGGTTGGCTCAGGATGAAGGATTGTGCAGGGCTCTCTTGGAACAGGCCTCAGATCAGAAGCTGGAGGTCCAGATCCGTTCTCACATTGACTCGATTTATGCAGGCGCCGCTGGAGCTGCCATCTGGGGTGAATTCCGACATCGTAAATTGAAACAGGCTGAAGCCTCTCCACTGGCTGCCTAAGTTTCAAATCTGTTCAGATGCGTACACGAACGTTAGGGGCACGGAGCTGGTTGGCGCGGAACTGCTGAACCCGGGTGTGTCCCAGCTTGATGGTGCTGTTGATGAACTTATCATCGATTTCCAGGGCATCACCGATATGTCGAAACAGTTTCTCCTCCCGTTGGTCGAAGTCACGATCAATGGTCGCAACATTGATGAGGCTTTCTAAAATCCGTTTGGGATTATCTCCTGTAAGTTTGATTGGATCAATATCAGGGATTCTTCCTAGAAGGATCGCTTCTTCGAGTTCTTGTACCCGGTGGTTGTTGGTCAACAAACGAAGGGCCGAATGGAGGAAAGCACGTTCATGGATTTCAATGTGTTCGTCCACCATCACCATCGCCACCACGGTTTTGGCAAACCAGTAACGTTGATCCTCATTCAAACCTTCCAACATTTCCGGGTTGAATTCAGGAAAATCATCATTTTCTTCGTTTTCACGGGTGATTTCGATTTCACGTAAAACCCGAATGGAGCGTAGAACGCGTTTGGCCTTTGAATTTCCGGAGCGCACCGATTCCCTGAACCAGTGATAGGCTTCTTCACGGTTTTTGGGAACTCCTTGCCCGTTGAAAATCATGATCCCCAGATTGTACTGTGCCAAAGCATGACCTTTGATCGCAGCCTGGTGAAAGAGCCGGTATGAGGCCATCGCATCATCCGGATTCCGTGACAGCTGCATCGCCTCTTGAAAAAGTCTGTCTGCCGAATCGTCTGATGTCTTCGTTTCACGGGAACTCTCTTTTCCGTTCAGAAGTGGTTCATCCACGATGCTGAGAACATGATTCGGTTCAAAAAGTACCTGCCGTTTTTCAGCAGATTCGAGGGCAATGAAAATCAGTTTATCGCCAGAATAGATCATCGTCTCAGGATGGGGATTGACCAGGAGAATGCCCTCCCTATGCCGGATAAGTCCCACCGCCAGATGGTTGCACTGTTTTTTGATTTCCAAAATAGTCTCAACCCAGCTTTTGGGGACCCAATCGAATTTCAATTTACGGACGAAAAGACTTTGGCTATTCGGCTCTTCCGAGAGGATCTGTTCGATCATGGTGCCTAAACCTGAGTTTTCTGCAGACTGTGAAAGCAGTGGGGCAACC
Organism: Deltaproteobacteria bacterium; assembly: GCA_002683785.1. Taxonomy (GTDB): domain Bacteria; phylum SAR324; class SAR324; order SAR324; family NAC60-12; genus UBA1014. Next base: position 24,772 of record NYUB01000088.1, on the reverse strand, counting down.
AGGTCGTCGACCTGGAGACAGAAATCGCATCCCACTCGTCGCAGTTGCTGGTCAAAATCCTTTTCATGATAAGTGGAGATACTGAAAACCTCTCCGTCCGATTCCTGTTCGAGCCTAAGCACTGCCATCAGGTTTTGCCCGTCATGGAGGTGATCGATGAATGCCACTTTCGCTTCGGAGGCATTGGCTTTGCGAAAAGATTCCTCGGCATTCGAAGGACCATGAATCCATTCGATGTTCAGGTTTTCCGGCTTGTCATCAAAGGGGTTGATTTCAGAAAGGATCTTGATTGGTTCCTCGATTTCAGTCCGTGACATTTCTGAAAGCAGTCTTTTGATAAACACCGGGTTGTCGGAACTGATGATCAGGTGCCCGTCGATCGGGATTTCATCCATGCCAATCAATTGAACTCCGTCCTCATCATGATCCCCCTTGGGTCTTTTAGGAGGAGGTTCAAGTCGAAGTATCGAGTCGTCCAAGGTCAATTCGTAATCGGCATCGGGATTGATCATCACCACTTCATCGACAACAACAGCCATCGGCATGATGCCACGACTTGACTTCAATTTAATCACATATTCCATCCAGGTTAAGCCTACCAGTGTCGGCTCAAGCTTACGTGTGTGAAGTGTGTTACCCAAACGGCGGTAAACAATACGTTTGATCCATGAGGGCCCCCCCTGGGATCGGTAGGCCTGCATCATCAGCGGAACATAGAGTTCATAGGGATCGACTGCATGGTCACAGCCAACGTCCTCGAAATACTTTCGATATTCCTCTCCAATGTATTGCGCCAGAGTAATGATTCTACCTCCGCTCATGGTTTCCAACTGCATCACGGTCATCAAGGTATTGCTGTTTTCCCGGTAGTAGACGTAGGCAATCCTCGCTTTAACTGCTGAAGCCTTTACAAGCAGCTCCATTTTGTAGGCATCACCAGAGATCCAGATCAGATTTTTAAAGGGGGTGGTGAGTAGAGGATGTTCCTCGAAGGGGGCAATCAGGACGATCTTTTCGGTGTCCTCAAAATCACGGATCTGGATCAGGATTTCAGTCATCCAATTCGGATCATCGGAACAGATGAGGATATGATCGCTGATGTCCGCAGAATCCAGTCCGCGTTCACGGCGTGAATGGTACTGGGCAAAACGGGAAGTGATCAGGGATATCACCAGAGAATATCCAACAACACCTCCAGCGATAACAAATAAGGTGAAAATTCTACCAGGGGTATGAATGGGATGGATGTCTCCAAATCCTACTGTTGATATCGTCACCATCGTCCAGTAAAGACAATCCCAGATGTACCTATACTTTTCGTTGTCCATCAACTGATATTCAATCAGATGAATTCCCAACGTGGACAGGAACAACAGAGTGGGAATATAAACCAGGAGAAGGAGACGGCCCTTCATTTTTGCCTCATGCTCAACATGGAGAGTTTTGGTTTATTAGTCGGATATTTACAACAATCCAAAAACCGTTCAGAAATTTTCCCCTCACTAGGATTCGGCTTGAATCCGGACAAGATCTTCAATCACCTCCTTGGCATGATCCGCTGGTTTTACTTTGGGGTAGATTTTTATGAGGTTTCCCTGAGGATCAATGAGGAAGCTTTTTCGTTTTTTAATGCTTTCATATTCTCCAGACATCTCTCTTTCCGGATCAGCTAACAGGTTTATGGGGAATCCATATTTGTCCCTGAATTTCTTGTGGCTCGTTACACTGTCCTGACTCACTCCAAAAACAACAGCACCCATTTCCTCAAACTTTTGCAGGCTTTCGCCGAAAGCCCTGGCTTCAATCGTTCAACCAGGGGTGTCGTCTTTGGGATAAAAGAACAGTAGAAGCCATTTCCCTGCAAAGTCTTTGAGTGTCCTTTGAACGCCATCCTGATCAGGGAGACTGAAATCTGGAGCTGAGCTTCCTTCTGTAATCATGGGTATTCCTAATAGAGGTGATTGATTTTTATCGGGATAATGTCAAAATAAAGAATCCATTTCAAATCTTTCCAAGTCCTATAGAAGACTCAACAAACTCTTGCTGCCAGTTTAATTTCATCCTAACGAGTTATGGAATCGTACGGTGACTCCCTCGTCCATGTGCTTGCAACACTGCTCAGGCTTTTCAGCCTGATGCTCGTCATCTATGCTCTGCTCAGTTGGGTCATTGCAGACCCCAGACATCCTGTGTTCCGTTTTTTAGAGAGCATGGTGGAACCTGTGCTGAATCCTCTGCGCAAAGTCCTTCCACCGATTGCAGGATTCGACATTTCCATTGTTGCCGCCTTGATGGGAATCGAGATCCTCAGGTCTTTCCTGCTTTACTGAGACAGGCGTCCAAGATCACGTGTTGCGTTTTTTGCAGCAACGGAACCCGGGTAACGCGCAATGACCGTACGGTAATAGTAATCTGCTGCAACAAGATCACTACGTCTTTCTGAAATCTTGCCCAACATGTAGATCGCATCCGGAGTCTTGTAACCCTGACTGGTAGGGCGGTGCACATAACGTGTCAGAATTTTCCGAAAAGCGCGCTCTGCATTCTGGTTCTGTTTCAGTTGAAAATACGAATGCCCGATCCAGTAGAGGGCATTATCACTGTCCAGGTCTTCTGGGAATCTTTCGACATAGTTTTCAAAGATTCGGATGGCTTTTTCATGTTTACGCTGAATAACCTCGTTCATGCCCTGATTGTAGATTTTTTTCACCCCGGGGTGACGGATGAGGATGACAGGATTTTCAGGTTCAGAAAGGTCCGGGTCTTCAAATTCCTGCTCCTGGGGTTCTGTTACATTGGCCTGAGTCTGTTGTGCCCTGGATTTGGACGAGCTCAAATTGGCCGCAACTTGAATTGCGGTTTCCGCTGCATCTTCCAAAGGAATCGGATCTTCCAGGTCCTCCGGTCTCAACTCCACAGACTCGACAAAACCCGGCTCCTCGTCTTCCGGGACATCTCGGATCTGTTCCAGATTATTCAGGCTCTGCCCCTCTTCCTGAGTTAGGATTTCGCGCTCTGAATTATCCTGTTTCAGGGAATAGGTTACGATCACAGGAAGAGGAATTTCTTCCACATTTTCGGCCTCTGCAGCAGAGAGATCCTCTAAATTTCCAGCATCCTGACCGATCACGACAGGAGTCATTTCTCTTCGCTGAGCTGCTTTTTTTTCAAGCTCTTCCAGAGTCGAACCAACTGAACGTTCCAACAGAGCGAAATTGGTCTCCCATTGTTCCTGGACCATGGAAAAGTCCTGCTTTTGCTGTTTGATCCGCTTATTCAGTTCTTTCAGATCCTGTTCAAGCCTTCCAAGACTTTCACGGAGGTTGGCATTTTCCTGGATCAGATGTTCCAGTTCCTGTTGATTTTCTGCAACCAAGATCTCCTGGGTCTGTTGTGTGGATTCCCCTTCCTCGGGATCCCTCGAAAGCTGGAGGGCAGCACATCCATTCACCAGGACAATGATTAAAAGTACCAGAACCCCTTTCAGCCAATATCCTTTCTGAAAAGAATAAATCATGTCCTGTTCTTCAGTCAAAAAAACCTCCCTTGATCCGTGCATCCGGAAAATCATGATTTTCCAGAGGCTGATGATTGCCTTTCCAGGAAAGATGACAAAACTTCCTCCATTTCTTGAGCCAATATAGGCTCTCCATTGAGCCGGTAGGCCTCAATCAGCTTCCGTGCGACTTCCTCCGTTCTTGGAAATTCAGGGTAATGCTGGAGCAGATAAAGGTAGCGTTCTGCTGCCGATGTGAAGAGTTTTCCACGGAAATAGAAATTTCCTACAAGAAATTCATGTTCAGCGAGTTCTGCCCGTGCTTTATGCTGGTATTCCCGGATTTCTTCAAGGTAAGGACTTTGGGGATAAAGCAGATAAAACCGACGGTACTCCTTCAAAATAATCCGGTTCGGTTCCATATTACGGTCGAAATTCCGTGAAGGGAAAAAAATACCATAATAATTTTTTTCAAAATTAAGTCCGATGAGCCGGTTTAAGACATAAGGAGTCAGATGGCTTTGTGGATTGAGTGTTAGAAACATCCGATAGTTGACCTCCGCATCTTCCCATTTGCTGCGCTTAAAGTTGAGATCCCCCATTTTGAGGTAAGCCAGGGTGGCAAGTTGAGTGTTCGGATGCTCTTCGACAAGGACCTGAAATTTCTTTTCAGCTTCCTGATAATATTCGTCCTCGTAGGCCACAAAAGCCTCATGATAAAGTTCCACTGCAGGAACTCTGATCTTCTTGGCCTCATCACCGCAACTCTGAAGGAAGAAGGGGAAAAACACCCCGACAATGAGTCGAAAGAACATGGCCCTTTGGATGCTGGGAAAAGGATTTGCTTCAAGGAAGAAAAGATTTATTTTCATCAACAGCTTTTTCGTTTCTTGTAACGGATCATGGTGATTTCATTACCCCGTTCATTCCAGAACATTTCATCCATAAAAAGGGAAATCATCAGCAGTCCCCGACCTTGAAGCTGGAAAAGATTCTGGGGATCCGTGGGGTCAGGAATTTCAGTATGTTCAAAACCCTTGCCTTCATCTCGAATGATGTATTTGAAAGAATTCCGACTGATTGCATGCTGAATCAGAACACGTCGGTTTTGATACGGCTCCATTCCTGATTTCTGTTTTGCGGTCTCGTAAAACAGTTGAGGGTTTTCCAAACGCAACTCTTTCGGCAGTTCAAGGTTGCCGTGAAAAATTGCATTTTCCAGTGCCTCTGCCAGCAGGGTATTGATCGTTAGTAGTTCCTCATCTTCCACCAATCCGTATCTCATCAGATCCTGGTTCAGGTAGTTGACAAGGGAATGGACACTTTCGAAGTCATTTTTGATTTCCAGAGTTTTAGATTCCTCGACCAGTCCTGCCTTCGGGTCTGTGGGATGAATCGAAAAATCGACCGATTCAGAATTCGACGGATCGCTCGAATCTAAGGGACAGGAGACAAATCCTTTCTTTAAACTTTGAAGCCGGTCGAGGGTACGCAACACTTCCCGTTCCTGAATCGGCCTGGTCAAGAAATCTGCTGCCCCCTTTTTTAGAGCCTGCTGAATCTTTTCAGGATCACTCATCGGACAAATCATCACAAAAAGCATTTCCCGTGGATCAGACTGCACTTCCCTCAAAAGTTCCATCCCTCCAAGTTTCGGGAGTGTCAACCCGCTGAAGAGCAGATCAGGACGTGTCTCTCTGAAAACAGTCAGTGCTTCTTCTCCGTCCTGTGCCACCTTCAACAGATGTCCGCAGCTTTTCAGAACTTCTGCCAATGCAGAACAAGCTTCCTGGTTTTCCTCCGCAATCAGGATTTCCATTTTTTCAGAAGGATCTGTATTCTTGTTTTTCAAGTTTTCCTCCGTCCATCCCCGAGTTTTAGGGACTGATCTATACAGTTAGGAAGGTGAACCCGCTTGAGGGGCAAGTTCACACAATCCCTGTTCCAGGTCCTGAATCAAATCTTCCGGATCTTCGAGTCCAACACTCAAACGCAAGAGAGGACCTTCAAAATGCCAACTTCCGGAAAGGCGGTCTTTTTGTACATCCGATGGTACGATAAGGCTTTCGTAGCCCCCCCAGGAAAATCCCATTCCGAAGAGTTTAAGACGATTCAGCATGGCCTGCACCATAGATGGGGCAAAGGGTTCAAGTTCAATCCCGAAAAGCCCGCCGGCCCCGTGAAAATCACGTTTCCAAAGCGCATGCCCCGGGTCATCGGGAAGTGCAGGATGAAGCACCTTCCTTACTTCCGGACGACTTTTGAGCCATTCGGCCACCTGGAGCCCGTTGTTTTGATGTTGCTTCATGCGAACACCCAAAGTGCGAAGCCCGCGTTGAGTCAGATACAGATCATCCGGCCCACTGCACTGGCCCAGTTGCCAGGTACAATTCCGGAGTTGTTCCCAGTCTTCACGGGTGGTAGTGACCAGACCCAGCATGACATCAGAATGGCCATTGATGTATTTGGTGGCCGCCTGGATGGAGACATCCACTCCATGTGCAAAAGGTTTGAAAAAAACCGGTGAAGCCCAGGTGTTGTCCATCAACAACTTTATCTGATGCAGATGTGCAACCTTGGAAATGGCTGGTATGTCCTGCACTTCAAAGGTGTGTGACCCCGGTGATTCGGTGTAGATGACCCTGGTGTTTTTCCGGATCATGTTTTCAATGTCCGAACCTATACAGGGAGGGTAATAGGTTATTTCTACACCAAAACGTTTGAGAATCGAATCACAGAACTCCCGGGTGGGGAAATAGACACTGTCGGTCATCAGAAGATGGTCGCCAGCTTTGAGAAATGCCATCAGAGCCCCTGCCACAGCTGCCAGGCCAGAATGAAAGGAAATACTTCGGAAGCCTCCTTCGAGTTCCGCAACCGCATCTTCAAGGGCAAAACTGGTCGGAGATCCTTTCGTTCCATACGTCATCACCCGAGAATCCGGAGTGATGTTGTCATAACGTGTTACCAGTTTTTCGACACTTGGATAAATGACCGTAGACAGATGATGAACCGGTGGATTAACACCGCCTCCATAAGCATCAGAATCCCTGCCTGCATGAACGATCCTGGTGTCCGTCTTCTCTGCCTGATCCCTCATGAATGATCTTTGCATGCTAAGAAAGTTTCTGGTTTTCCTGCTCAGAATGAAGATCCAAAATTTAAACTTCAACAGGATGCAAACCTGAAGAACATTGAAAAATCATAGATTTTTCTCTTTTAAAACCCAACATCTTAAGTCAGCTTGATCCATTTCACCAGATCTTTACTGATGCTGGTCTTGGAAAAGTTCAGGTTTTCCATGTTGGAACATGGACAAAGGGCTTTATTAATCCTCCAGGTCGGGTTAGTTTGCGGCAACCTGCATTTGTTTTCGGATTTGATATATTTCCATGAGCGATAAAGAACTACTTCAGGCCGTCGAGACGATCCTCTTCACCACTCCAAAACCTCTTCCGCCCAGGAAAATCGTTGAATTGAGTGGAGATCGTTTTTCCAGCAAGGATATCCGGGAGGCCATCAAAAAACTGAACAAGGAATTTGAAAAAACTGGACGGGTATTCCGCATCGAAGCCGTAGGAGACGGATTTCAAATGAGAACGATGACGGAATATGGCAGGTGGGTTCAAAAGCTGGAAACCGTCAAGACCATCAAGCTTTCAATGGCGACCATGGAAACTCTGTCCATCATTGCCTATAAACAACCTGTGACTCGGGCTGGCATCGAGTTCATCCGTGGAGTTGATTCTTCCCACACGGTTCGACGTCTCATCCAACAGAAACTGATCCGGATCGTCGGAAGGGAAATGGTTCCCGGACGCCCAAGCCTTTTTGGGACAACCAAGTATTTTCTGGAAATCTTTGGATTAACCCATCTGAAACATCTGCCTGCTCTTGCAGAACTGGAAAAGGAAGAATCCGCATCAGAACAGTTGGAAATTCCACTTGAAGAAGACCAGGACGGCCCTGAAATTCCTGGATTAGAACCACCCCCTGGATTCATAGGGCCGGATGAACCACCAGACGACCCCATAGAAGAGGATCAGGACGGGAAGGAAGAAGTATCGTGAATTTTCTACGGGAATAGCAGTCAATGAGTGTTTGATATTTTTATGATACTTTTTGAAAAACTCGGGTGGAATGTTTTTTTCAACTTCTTCAAGTAGACTGCTTTTAAAGAAATAGGTAGGACCTCTCATCTTGAGCATCGGTTGAATCACTTCATCCGGCATTCCTTTACGCTTCAGGCCCCAGAGAGCTTCTCCGGTGATATGATAGCTTTGAATCCAGCTAGGAAGATTTGTACTCAGAATGACTGCGGGAGCCAACACCAGCAAAAGCACCAGTACCCCCCTGCGGATTTCCAACCAGGTTGGCCAACCGTCGATGGTTCTGAATTCTGTATTGATTTCATTCAAATCAGTCTGAGGATTTTCTTCTTTCATGGGATTAATCTAACAGGAAGTTTCACATCATCCAACCCAGATATTTTTTCCAAAGGGCCGCTTCAAGGGAGAACCTCAAGGTGAGGATTTGAATCATGAAATGCTTCATGCTTTAATGGATGAACTAAATAAGAGGATTCGGATGAGCAAAACATCAAAAGATCAAAGAAAAAAAAGTGTGAAAATCCGCAGAAGAGAACAGGTTCGCTGGCTCAGTACCATCACCAGCATCCTGGTTTTGGTCATTGCAGTTTGGCTCTTCTGGGAAAGCTCCAGTGAGAATCATGACCTTTCATTGATTGGTCAGGGAACAAACGTTGTGGTTCAAATCCATGACCCTGGCTGAGGCTCCTGTCGTGAACTGAAGCGGGTGGTCAACTCGCTCGAAACCGAATTCAAAGACAGAGTCACTTTTTTGGTGGCAAATCTCGCGACCCAGGAGGGAAGGATCTTTGCAGAAATGAACAACAGTGATAAGGTAACCCTCCTTTTTTTCAAACCTGACGGGTCCCGGATTCACAAACTGACGGGGGTTCAGGATGCGGATTTTCTGCGAAAAGTCTTCACCCGTGTCTTTAAACTCGGGGGATAGGGGATTTCAATTGGTATTGCCATCTCCTCTGCAAGAAAAGTTTTAAATCTCTTCATTGTACTCCACAATCAGTGGAGCATGATCCGAAAAACGCTGATTCTTGAAGATTGAGGTACTATGGGCTTTGCTGGCAATACCAGGAGAAGCCACCTGGTAATCGATACGCCACCCCACATTCTTGGCCCAGGCCTGCCCTCGGTTAGACCACCAAGTATATTGTTCCTCTTCGCTGTTGAGCTTACGGAACACGTCAACATAACCCAAATCATCAAAAACCTTCGTCATCCATTGACGTTCTTCAGGAAGAAACCCTGAATTTTTCTGGTTGCCTCTCCAGTTTTTGATGTCGATTTGTTTATGGGCAATGTTCCAGTCTCCGCAAATGATGTATTCCCTTCCATCTTGTCGGCGCTCCTCAAGCCACTTTTCAAAAAAACCCATCACACCGTATTTGAACTGTTGACGTACATCTCCACTACTGCCTGAAGGAAGGTAAAGGGAAACAATGCTCAGCTTGCCGAAATCAGCCTGTAAGAACCGTCCCTCGTCATCGATTTCAGGCCGGCCGAATTCCCTGATCACACTGTCCGGTTTTTTTTGGGAAAAGACCCCTACTCCGGCATAGCCCTTTTTCAGGGCATAGCGGTAATGGCTGTTCAAACCTGCAGGGTTCAGCATCTCATCGGTCAACTGATCCTCCTGAATTCTTATTTCCTGGAGACAGGTGATGTCTGCTTCTTCTTTAGACAGCCATTCAAGGAAGCCTTTTTTCCAGGCGGAGCGGATGCCATTGAGATTGACAGAAATGATCTTCATGATTTTTTTATTTGGATGGGAAAGTCAAAGTGATGAGGTATTTTTGGTTTTCTCTTAAAAAGGGAAATTCGTCAAAATCCAGGAGGGTCTGGTTCAACCTGGCGTCTGGCCGGTTTTTTTTGAGTGCTTTGTATTCCTCCTCCAGGTCGCCTCCTTTAAAAATATGGATTTCTGCATCAGCTTGACGTATTTCCCGAGTCCATGCTTCAATCCGTTCCAGGGATGCAACCGCTCTGGCACTGATGGCAGAAAATCGTCTCCGCCAGGCTTTTGTTTTTCCAAGTTCCTCGCCACGCCCCCATACCACCTCGACATTCTCCAGGCCAAGAGCTTCAGTCATTTCTTCAAGTGCATCGCACTTCCTTCGCCGTGCATCAAGCAGAACCATCCGCAGGTCTGGCCGACAGATGGCCAGGGGAATCCCCGGGAAACCTCCACCACTTCCAAAATCACAGAATTCGATTCCATTTGGAATATCACGCAATTTCAACAGAGACAGGCAGGGAAGCAGGTGTCTGCTCCAGATTCTTGGAATTTCCTGTCGTGAAACCAAATTGACACGACGATTCAGGACTTCCAGGATTTCCACCCAGTTTTCCATTTTTTCCCAGGATCCTTCAGCCACAGACAATCCTCGGGCTTCGAGAATTGCCCTGACATCCGAAACATTAAGGAGTGGCTCTTCAGTTTCCAAAAAACCGTTGTCTATTTGAAAATAATTCGTTGAATGACTTAAAAAACACGGCTGAGAAAACCCAAGATATCACGGGAAAAATCCCTGATGAAAGTTTTTCTCGAATGAGAATCAAAAAGAACCGTTAAAGGGTGGAATTTGGATGGTAATGGGAAGGCCCCGAACCAGGAATATTTTTGAATAATGCCCAGTGGCTTTGGGCTATCAGGGATCACGATGATGACTGTAAAGGGCTGTTCAGAAACCCACCCTAAACACTGCTTCAGCCTGCCTGAGCGATTTCCTGCTGATCTTTTTCTTCGGTCTGCTGAACTGCACCGAGATTCAGACGGTCTCCAAAAAGGGGATGACGTGTGTTGTAACGTCCATCTGCCACCACGAATTGCAATCCCAGTTTTTTATTGAAATTCAAGAGCAACGGCCCCTGCAGATTGATGGTCACATCCTCCAGCTTTTTAGCCATGGTGACGATCACCCGGACGTTCAAGTCTTCAACTTCTTCCGTGTCCAGTTTATTCATGTGGTCCACAGTGATATCAAGACTGAATCCAGAAACGGCAGTTTCAGGATTGATGGTGACGAAGGCCAGATCCTGCCTTTCCACCGATTGCAACCACTGAAAGGGGGATCCCATTTCGTCTTCTATCATGACGAAATGTCGTTCAGCAGAAAAGCCGAGCATTCCAGAGGGGAATGTCAGAATGTCCTGGTCCTGGATTTCTACTTCACCAAAACGTGTGGTTTGAATCAGCATGGTTTTACTCGACAAGGTGTTGTGATTTTAAGCAGTGCTTAAAGGTTTCAATTCCTGAAATTTCAGCCGAAAAGACCTTTGAATCCCTTCAAAGAGACTGGGGTTTTTTCTGCTGCTCGTTTATTTTCTTCCTGAATACGAATGTACACTTCCTCACGATGAATGATGTAGTTTCTTGGTGCATCGATTCCAATCCGGACTTGCTTGCCCTTGACTTCGATGACCGTGATCTTGACATCATCTCCAATCGTGATGCTCTCACCCGACTTCCTTGTCAGTATCAGCATTCTTCTGCCTGATGCAAATGGTCAGGCAGACCGTTTTGAACACATGTAAAACGGGCGCCTGATTCGTTGAACCGGGCCCGCTGGATTCAGTCGAACTCCGGTAGCTTATCGGAGAAAATCACTCAGAGTCGGCTGAATCAACTTGCTCCCTGTATCAAGGGCTAATCGATTATTAGCTTCCGCGGTTTTGACTTCAATGACCGTTTCGGCCAAATCACTGTCGCGGATTTCTGACAATCTCCGTTCCTGTTCAAATTTTAGAGACTCGATCTTTGCCAGGGCTGTTTCAAACTCTCTCACGGTGTTGCCGATATCGGCCTGCCGTTTGAGAACCTGTTCCAGCGCTTGATCCAGCTCTTTTAAACGTAGTGCAAGGGCGGTGCCATCGTTTTCCAGCATGGCGCGCTCCAGGGAGGTCAACATGGAGAAGATATCCACCCCTCCTTCCTCCTGCGATAGCATCAATTCCTTTGCTGTCACCTGCACCGGGCTTGCGATTCCGTCAGCGATCAGGACTTCTTTTTTATCGTTGGCACCAATGTAGGATATTTCTGGATTCGGCCTTCCTATGAACTCCATTCCAACCGGAAAAACAAGCCCGAGCGATTCAGCATCAACGTCTTCGGAAACTTCCTTTGTGAAATCAAAATATCCTGGAATGGTGTTGCCGAGGAGCCCCTGTTCATCAGAAAATTTCAGCTTCACCAGATCATCGGGTTTACCCTCGGGGTTGTACATAGCGGTTACTGGCCGAAGTACCTGTTCTTTGGCCCAGGTTCGGCCACCATCATCCGAAATCTGACAACGTGCCTGCCCCCAGGGACCGCCTTTGGTGATTTTCAGTCGGTATTCGTTGTTTGAATGACCTTCAAAAACGGCACGGTACTGGTCGATGTCGATCAGATCTCGGATGTCTTTCTGAATGATCCCCCGGGTTTCAACCTTCGAAGGCTGAAGTATCGAATTCTTTTTCAAGGCCGGAGAAAGCGATTTAAGACCAGAAAAGAGGTAGAGCTTCCCACTTCTGGAATTTCCTGCATCAAAGAGTGATTCCCGGAGAGCGCCAAATTCACGGGCAACCATCAACCGCGATTCTTCATTGGCATCCGAACCAGACTGGGAAATGGCCAGGGTTTTTGCACGTCCAAGCAACTCTGCCATATGAGTGATTTCCTTCTCGGCATACTGCAACCCAGTGATGTTGTCGGAAATATTGCGGACGGTCTGCTCCTGACCGGACATGGTTGAAACGATGTCCTGCATCTTTGCGGTGCCAACGGGATCGTCAGAGGGTTTATTGATCCTCTGCCCGGTGGCCATTTGCATCTGTGCATCCTGCAGACGTGAGGAGGTTTTCTGGATATTGTCCAGGACCTGTTCACGTTTGCTGACTTCAGTGACTCGCATCGATTACTTCATGTTGATCACGGTTTCCATCATCTCATCAACAGTACCGAGAAAGCGTGCTGATGCTTCATAGGCTTTCTGGTACTGAACCATGTTCGTCAATTCTTCATCCATGTTGACCGAACTGATCGAACTTCGAATTTCCTTGAACTGCTGGATCATGTTGTCCTGTTGTTTCATTTCCGACTGGTTGCGTCGTACCTTGAGACCAAGGTCGGTAATGATCGAACTGAAGTATTCCCCAAAAGTCATCGTTCCGTCACGCATGATGGGCATTGTAGGAAGTTTTGCAATTTCCAAGGCAACACGGTTGTCTCCGGGGATCAGGTCACGCCCGCTGGAAATGTGATTCGGGTGTTTCTGGATTTTGTCATTAAGCCGGATGTCTTCAGCTCCCTTAAGGGTTTCAAAAAAACCGTTGAAACCTAAAACCTGGGTCACACCCGTCTGGTCTTCACCAAAAATAAAACGCCGGTTGTTTCCTGACTGAAGGATCATCGATCCGTCTTCCTCGAGTGAAGCCTTGAGCAATTCCGGATCATTAACGGTGAGGTTGATCCTGCTCACAATGTCGGGAAGGGTATCGACACCTGCCTGGATTTCCACCTCATAGGTTTCGAGGATCTCATTCTCGCGGTCCACCAGATGCACTTGGAATATTCCGTCGCGGATGAAAGGCAGAGGTTCATTCATGGCCTGATTCCTCAAACCAAAAGTACTTTTCATCATATCCACTGCAGAATTCAACCCGGTTCCGGTGGAATGCAGCCGATTCACTTCTCCAGTAATCGAGAAGGCGAGTTCATCAATCTGGTGCATGTAGTCCACGAGGGTTTCATCACGAAGACGAATCAGCTCTGTCATTTCTCCTTCACGGAAGATCTGTGTCAGATCCCTCCGGCTGTCGTGGGAAGAGACTCCGTCGATACTCAGCATCCCCGTTTCCCCTCCCTTCATAGTTGCTTCAAGAGGGAAAAAATTCCTGCTCTGAGCCAAAGTCCAATCCCTACCGATGATCACGGTGACGTTTCCGTTACGGTCTTCATAGGAATTGACATCCACCAGCCGTGAAAGCTCTTCAATCGCGTGATCCCTGGCGTCCCTCAGATCGTTGGCATTACGCTGTCCAGATTCGTAGGTCAGGATCTGACGGTTGAATTCAGTGATCTTGAGTCCCAGTTCATTGATCTGCTTGATGGACTGTTGCAGGCGTCCATTGATTTCATGACGCAGTCCTTCAAAACGCCCATGAAGCTCCCGAAACCTTCGTGCCAGGACATCTCCTACTTCACGCAACTGGGCTCTTGCGGCGTCCGATTCAGGCTGACTGGACAACTGGCTCCATGCATTCCAATAATCGTTCATGGCCTGGTTCAACCCATTGCCTTCTAGTTCGTTGAGCAGCATTTCAATTTTGTTCAGATAATCCTCACGGGTGTGAAACACTCCGGTACGTGGATTTTCCTGAAGGATTTTTTTCTGGACGAAATGATCAAAAACCCGAGTGGTAGGCTGGGCTTCCGCTCCACGTCCCAACCCCAGAGGATCGGCAGGAGCAGACTGAGTGGTGACCTGTTGGCGTGAAAAGCCTTCGGTCTGCTGATTGGCAATATTATGCCCCGACGTATGCATCGCGCGCTGGTTCATCGACAGGGCGCGCTGACCCATATTGAGGGAGCTGTTCAGTGACGGCATGTCAACAGCGTGTTTTTAATTTCAACAACCGTTTTTCCGAACCTAGACCGAGGCACGGGTAATTTTGCTGTCGGCCGAATGAAGCTGGCCGTTACCGGAATAAAGCTGCTGGCTTCCCTGCAGTTTTGAAAAAAAATGCAGAGACGTTTGTATCGATTTCAAACGTGAAGCAGACTGCTCCCCGTTGATTTCGGCAGCGTCCCGGATTTCAGCAATCAATTCTTTTAAACGGTTGAAGCACGCTTGGAGAGGGGTGGCCCATTCCTGCGACACCTGACGAATGATACTGCTTAGGCTAAGGGACTCGGATGCTTCTTCGAAGTCTCCGGACATTTCCTCAACCACAGCAATCCGCCGGGTTTCCAACTTGGCGATCAGACGCGTCTGCTGCAGCTTGCGGCTTTGTAGCCGAAGCATTTCGGACGCACTGAGGATTCCAAATCCCTCCGCTTCCTCCTGAAGCAGTTGCAGGAGCTTCTCATGATGCTCCACTTCCTGCTGCAGGATGGAAAGCAGTTCTTCAAGCTGGGCGTTCATGGCCTTTCTTGATGAGGGGAGATCCCCCGGAAATCCTCCATCCCTCCGGAAACAGGAGAAACCGAAGAGGATTCCGGAGAAGGTCCGTTGTCAAACGGTGTCCTCCCGAAGAGAGTCAAGCAACATGTTGCCTGCCAGCTTCTGGGGATCTACCTGGTATTCACCACTCTTGATCTGGGCCTTGAGCTCGGCGACCTTCTCAGAGCGTACTTCAGGTTCCGCGGAAATGCGGAGTTTCAACTTATCCATGGCGAAAGACGTAGTCTTCACCGAATCATCTGCTGATGGTGGTCCATCTTTGAGATGGGCCTGATCAGCTTCTTTCCGCTGTCCTCCTTTAATGTCCTGGAGCACTGCGGGTTGTTGGCCTGTGACCTTCATAACCACCTCTTTAGGCTGATTGGCTTCGTTTCCGGAATCAGTGTCTGCATTCCGGCATCCGGTTCAGCATACTCCTGCTCCGTGCCTTACGCAAGCACCCTCCTTCAGGGAAGCCTGGTTTATATGACTTCGAAAACAGTTCAGCGTCTGGTCTTTTGCCAAGGCAAGAGACTGCAGCGAATGTCTTCGACAGACGGATCTTCCATGTCCATCCGAGGTTCGCTGGCCTTGATTCACCGGGACTGGAAAGTCCTGATGGATTCAGGGATTCAGCGTTCCTGACATATATATCGGCATTGCAGGGGAAAACTTGAAGGTTTTTTTCGATCATTTTTTCAAATGGGAACGGTATTCCTGATAGATCATCTCACCCAGTCCCATTCCACTGGATTGAGTGCTCAGACGTGCATACTGTTCATCCAGCATGCTTTGAAAAACTTTCTCGCCTTCTGACTTATTCACAAGTCCGGATTCAAAACTGGTAGAACGCATGGATTTCATCATCTGCTGCACCAGGAGCACTTCGAATTCATTCGCAGCCTCAAGCAGCTTCGCATCCTCCGTGTTCTTAGCAGGAGTTCTCTGTTCAAGACGTTCCAGACGTTGTTTGGAGAGCAGATCACTCAGATTGAGAGAATTGGGAGAAATGGGATTCATTGATTTAGCGAATGACGAGGTTGGCATGGAGTGCGCCTGCAGCCTTGACTGCTTTGAGGACTTCGATCAAATCTCGGCTTGAAGCCCCTATTTTATTGAAACCATCCACTATTTCCTTCAGATCGGCACCTCCTTTGAGGAGGAACACATCGGAACGTAAGGTGTTTGCATCTGCAGCAGCCTGGTTTTCGACCCCTTCCTGAGCTTCAGGAGTTGGCAGTTTGACTTGCATGCTCAGTCCATTTTGGGAAATCGCAATTGGTGAAATACGAACACTGCCTCCCATGACCACGGTTCCGGAACGTTCATCGAGCACCACCTGTGCTGTTTTGTCAGGAGAGATTTCAAGATTTTCAATATAGGAAACAAGTTCAACGGTATTACCGAGATAACTGTCAGGAACAGATATTTCCACGGTTCCAGCATCCTTGGCACGTGCACTGCGGATTCCGAGGGTCTGATTGATCAGTTTGGCCAAACGGAAGGCGGTCGTGAAATCCGGTGATCGCAGGTTCATGTAGATCCTGGCGCGGCTGTTCAGATTCAGGTTGATTTCACGTTCCACGATGGCTCCTCCAGGAATCGTTCCAACGGACGCAACCATTCTCTGACCAATGGGAAGGTTCACCAATTCTTCTGCAGGCAGAGCATCTGCCCGACTGACGCCTCTTGGAATTCCTGCGATTGGCCCCTGAGCCACTGCATAGACAAGCCGGTTTGGTCCCCGCATCGGGGTCATGATCAAAACACCGCCTCTGAGGGAGATCGAATCTCCAATCGTGGCTGCCGTCACATCCAGACGTTGTCCGGATTTTGCAAAAGGTGGAAGAGTGGCCGTCAGCCAGACTGCCGCCAGACTTCGCCCGGCAATGTCCGTGCTCTCGAGGCTGATGCCGATCCGCTCGAGGGCATTGATGACCGGTTTTCTTGAAAGCAGGCTTTCTGCAGAATCTCCGGTGCCATCGAGACCAACGACGATGCCGAAGCCGATCAACTGGTTGTCACGTGCACCCCGGAGTGATGCAATGTCTTTGACCCTCACCGCCCACAGGGTCGCAGGAAGCAGGCAGAGGAGGAACAGGACCTGTAGCCTGAAAATCATCTTCATTAAAGTCTTAGGATGACGCAGTTTTATGTGCATTCGTCTAAACAATTTATACAGTTCTAACATAACGCCGTTTAGTTAATACAATTTCAATGCCAGAAAACAGGCTTAAACCCATGACGTGAAAAGGGATTTATTAAAAACCCCATTCTGTTCAAAAGGGTGGACCTATGCTTGTCCAAATGGTGCTTTCTCGATGGATCTACCATTAAAAAAACTTTGTTTATGGTCTGCTTCGTGCAAAACATTAAACAAAACACTTAATGATATCTGAAAATGGATTATGTACTTTTAGGTTTCTGTCTCTTCAGTTTAGTGATCACTAGTCTCATCGTCTTTTTGGATCTAAGCCGAAGGGGAGAAAAGAAGCTCGAAATTCCGGAAACGGATCTTCCCGAATTTGAGGACAACTTAATCATCAAGGAAGAAAGGGGCGAAAAATCTTTGGATTTTTTCGAACAGGAGCATTCTGAAATCAACGAAAGTAAAAATGTCGTACCAGAAAATTCTGTACATCATCTTTCTGAACTCTCAGAAACCGCTCCGGAAATTGATTTTGAAAAAAAGGATGAAGAGGAAAAACCTTTTTATGAAGAAATCAAAGCGGAAGAACCTAAACCCGATTTCCTACGTCAACGAATCGAGTCTGTGCTTCAGCAGCAGTTGAACCAACTGGGATATACCAGTGAAGAACAACAGTTGGATTTTGTAAAAAACGTCCTTACAGAACCCAAGGAATCGATTTCATCCCTCAACCCTGCAGAATTGCGTGGGTTGTTGAACCGCATTATCGAACTCCGTGAAAATCCAGAATCTCCGGTCATCTCCCGGAGTGCCTGATTCTCCTCTTTTTCCAGTCCCGTAAAAAAAGTCGATTCGGTTTCAGAACCTCCATTTCCAACTTTTTCATCTTCTGTCATCCAGGAAGTTTTTCAATCTTCCGGATTCTCCAATTTTGCACTTCCGTTGTTTGTAGCGATTTCCAGCATCTGCCGGATGTTTGCTTCATCGAGCCCAGACGAAGTGGCTAATTCTTCTGATGAAATGAGAAGGGGATCCTGTTGTCGTTCCAGTGAGAGCCTGCAGAGGAACGACCAGAGTTGGTGTTCCCTGTTACCAGGTTGGGAGAATGCCTGCAAAAACTTATGAGGTTGAATCCTCCAGACTTCACGGCGGATATTGAATTTCATTTGTTCCAATAATGAAGCTGAATCAACCTCTCTGAAGCAACATCAATTCACCCATCAAGTCTCTGAGGCTATTCAGGTTATGAGCCGAGGCAAAAAGGTCGAGATGCGGAAGAGCCGCCTGCATCCCTCGGGTGGTCGGCTCATAATCCGGACTCCCCTTGAGAGGATTCAGCCAGATCAATGATCGTGCACTGCGTTTCAGATGAGACATGCTTTCGGATAACATTTCCACTTCTCCCGTGTCCCATCCATCGCTGATCACCAGCACCACGGTTGCAGGATCCACAACTATCAATGAATATTCCTCAACAAACTGTTTCAGAGAAGCCCCGATCTTGGTTCCTCCCGACCAGTCTGGAACACTTTCAGAAATCCGTGCGACCGCCTCGTCCATCGACTGTTGTTTCAGTTGATCGGTAATCCGGTGCAAGGAGGTACTGAAGACGAAGGTTTCAATGCGTCGGTAGACGGTCTGAAAGGCATAGATGAACTGGATCAGGAAACGGCTGTAGAGATCCATCGATTTACTGACGTCACAAAGCAACACCAGCTTCAACCGTTGACGGCGCCGTCGATGGTGCATCAGGTCGATCAGTTCCCCACCCCTTCTCAGGCTTAGCCGCATCGTCCGTCGCAGGTCCATCGGCCCATGTCTTTTGGAATGACGCATCCTGCGACTGAAGCGTGTCGCAAGCCTTTTCCCGATTTCATTGATCAGAGCAATCACCTCGTTCAGTTCCTCTGAACCGAATTGGCTGAAATCTCGTTCGGTGTCGACTTCAAAGGGGCTATAACCCGCAGAATCCTGAACCTCCTCCGATTCCGAATCCTGATTCATCCAGTCATGAATCGAGAGAAACGTCGGTTTGGGACGTTCATCGATGACATGGATTTTGGAGCGTTCCTCCTCTTCTCCAGGAGGTTGGCGATAAAATTCTCCTGAACTTTCCCAGACGTACCAGAATTTACGGAAATGCTCATCGAAGATTTCCTGCTCCTGGGTGCTCTTGGCCAGACTGGTTCGAAGAGCCATGCGGAAAGGTTCCTGCTCTCTGAGCGGAATGCTTTCCAAAGCACGGAGGGCGTCCATCTGTTCTCCAATCCCGGAGACCAATCCTTGATTCCGGAGATGCCTGCAGAATCCGACCAGGTTGGAACTCAATGCCCGGCGCAGGGCAAAGTCTTCATAAAGGTAAGGTTCCTGAGTCATTCAAAGAGGAAGTTATGACAACCACAAAAAATCAGTCGGTTAAGGTGATATGGACGATATGTTTCAGGGAGCAGAATCAAAGCAGAACTCATCCACCGTCGTTTCCATCTCTATAGAACTTGGTTTCACAGTTTAATGCCGTTTTTTGATTCAAACTCGAAACTGTTAAAGAAACAGGAAAAGAGTATTCCTCTTCCGGTCAATCTGCATCATGAAATTCTTCCTCCTCTTTGAAGGATTTCAAGAATCTGTTGTTCTTCCATCCTTTAACTGAGCATATCGGAAGCAGTCCGTGGTGTGATCGTTGACCATGCCCACCGCCTGCATGAACGCATAGCAGATGGTGGNACCGCAGAAACGAAANCNNTTCTTTTTCAGGGCATGACTCATGGCTTTCGATTCTGCAGTTTCCGCAGGAACCTCTTCCTTGGTTTTCCAGACATTGTGTATGGGACTGCCGTCAACAAACTGCCAGAGGAAATCACTGAAAGAAATTCCTTCTTCTTGAAGTGCGAGCCAGGCCTTTGCATTGGAAACACTGCTTTCGATCTTGAGACGGTTACGGATGATTCCAGCATCCTGCATCAGGCTTTCCAGTTTTTCCCGACCATAAGCGGCCATGACCTGAGGGTCAAAGGAATCGAAGGCATTCATGAAATTTTCGCGTTTTCGCAGGATGGTGATCCAGGAAAGTCCCGCCTGAAATCCGTCCAGGATCAGTTTTTCAAAAAGGGCATGATCATCATAAATCGGAACACCCCATTCCCGGTCGTGGTAATCCTGGTAGAGTGGATCCTCACCTGGCCAGGCGCAGCGTGCTGCTTCCTTCATGGTCATCCTCCCTGTTTCACTTCAATGGTTGAGAACATCCTGAATGCTTCATCGATTCCGAGGCATCGGCCGGCCGGAAGCAATTTCGCTTCCTCGTTTGGATTCCTGATAAAAGATGAAGAGCCCTGCTCCNGCAATGAAAAGGATTCCAAGCCATGAAATCGGATCAGGCCATTCGCCAAAAAAACTGATGCTCCAGAAAATGGCCATCGGCAGGGCTACATATTCGAATGGTGCCGCTGCCCCTGCTTCGCAGATACGGTATCCCTGGCTGATGAAATAGGCCCCAAGTCCACTGAGAAGTCCAATCCCAAACATGATGAGCAAATGTTGCCAGGATGGAATGAGCCAGGNTCTGAAAAGGAAATCCAGGGTTGGAGAAAAAGGATCCGCCCACTTTCCATCTCCGCAGACGAGCCCAATAACGCTGCTGACAACAATAAAATTCATTTGGATGTAAAACGCCATCGCCGAGGCTTTTTCGGTTTTGCCCATCTTGCGTGTCATCATGTGCACCAGNGCATAGGCCAACGCGGCAATGAGGGGCAGCAACGCTGCTGCATTGAAGACATCGCCTTTGGGCCGGATCATGATCATCACTCCAATNAGTCCTATGAGGACGGCAAACCAACGGTAGAGCCCCACCTTCTCTCCGAGCATCACCACCGAAAGGGCCGTGATCAAGACAGGTGCAATGAAAAAAATCGCGGTGGCCTCTCCAAGGGGGATGCTGATCAAAGACGTGAAATAAGCAAGATTGGCAATGACGATTCCAAATCCCCGCATCAGGTGCATCCCCAGACGTTGGGTACGGAGTGCCGAGATTCCACCTTCCAGGGGAAGNAAGACGAGGAGGATTAAGAGAGTACCCACCACAGCACGGATTAAGACGATCTGATGCAATGCATACTCTCCACTGAGCCATTTGATCATCATGTCCTGGGTGGTGAAAAAGAACTGTGCCGCAACCACAGCAGCCATTCCCCAGAGCCTGTCTGCGTTATCAAGGCTTATTGATTTTCCAGAGATCATCGGTTCAAAAAGGAAGATGTTGGGATGGCCATGATTTTACAGATTTTTTGTCCTCGAAAAGACTTCTTGAAATGACTTTAAGATTTGGGATTTCAGTTTAATCTTTGAATTAGGATTCACAAATCAAACACGCAGTCCACCTTGAGAGAAAGTATGATGAACTTTGGATTCAATAAAGGTTCGGCCTATGGAATTCTCAAACAAATAAAAACATCAAAAAAAGATTACAAGCATAAAAAACCATGAACGAAGCAATCACGACCATTCCTGCACGGCAGGGCAAAGCAGCATATGCAGATGCAGGACAACGAATCAAAGTNATCAACACCCTCGGCAGCCAAGTGGTCGACACCTGGGCGTTCCGCAGGGAGGATCTCGGCGAATTCATGTCCATGGAACACAGCCGCCCGAATTTCATGAAAATCCGTCCCAATGTAGGAGAATCATTTTTCAGCAATCAACGTCGTCCCATCCTGACGGTTTTGGAAGACACCTCCGGTGGGGTGCATGACACATTGATGGCAGCCTGCGATAACCCTCGATACGGGCTTTTGGGCTGTACCGAATACCATGACAACTGCACCGACAATCTCAGTTCGGCGATGAAGGAACTCGGACTTCAGGAACCGGAAACACCAAGTCCCCTGAACCTTTTCATGAACATCCCCTGGACCCCGGAGGGAGAACTTTCCTGGGAAGAGCCGGTTTCCACTCCCGGAAGTTATATTCTGCTTCGAGCAGAGATGGACCTGGTCGTGGCTTTTTCTGCGTGTCCCCAGGACATCCTGCCCATCAACGGAAGGATAGGGGAACCAACCGAAGCCCATTTCCAGATCCTGCCTGCCGACTGAATACTTCCGAAAGTCCACGACTTCAAAATCAGATGATTCTCTATTTCGCCTACGGTTCAAACATGAGCGCCGTGAGGATGAAACAAAGACTTGATTGGGAAGCTCCACGTCAAAGTGCATCGCTTGAAAATTATCAACTGGTTTTCAATCAGGCCGGTTTCAACGATCCTCACTGGAGTCCGGCCAACATCATGCCTTCCAGGGGAGGATTGGTCGAAGGAATCGTCTATGAAGTGGAAGAGAAAGATCTCCAGATTCTCGATGTACACGAAAAATACTATCAGCGCTTTGAAGTCGATATTCTGGTTTCCAATGGAACTTCGGTGAAGGCGATTACCTACCTCTCACAAAATGCCAGGGAAGAAAAGTCTCCTACCCGGGAATACCTCAATTTTCTGCTCGAGGCGAAAGAACTCCTCAGCCCAGAATATTTTGAAGGCCTCAACCGGATAACGGTGTTTTCAGAAGATCTCCTGAAACAGAAAGGGCCTTCGGGTAAAGGATGAAAAACGCTGCCGCCGTGGACCGTGCGGTATCTGCCTGGGTGAGTCTTGCTCCGGAAATCCGGACTGGCATCCTGATGTTCAGTGCCACAGGAACCCTGGCGGGGATGCACACGGTCATCCGTTATCTCAGCGAATCGATACATCCCTTTGAAATTGCCTTCTTCCGGAGTTTTTTTGGAATGCTGGTCTTGAGTCCATTCATTTTCAAGAACGGAAAAAATGCTTTTCGAACGGAACAGCCTCTGCTGAACCTCATCCGCGGAGTGACGAGTCTTTTTGCGATGCTTTCATGGTTTTACGGCTTGAGCGTAATTGAACTGGCGAAAGCGACAGCCCTCAGTTTCACCAACACGATGTTTGGAGCCCTGGCTGCCGTATGGTTCCTCAAGGAACGGATGCTGTTGAAACGCTGGCTGGCAGTTCTAACGGGTTTCAGCGGCATGCTGATCATCCTCCGTCCAGGGCTGATCGAGGTCAGCAACGGCTCGATGACCGTTCTTTTTTCTGCTTTCTGTTGGGGAATAGGGATGGTGCTCGTCAAAAAACTGACCGAGACCGACGGCATCGTGTCCATCATCCTCTGGTTCACACTTTTGACAACGGTCTCGACATTTCCCTTTGCTGCGAGTGTGTGGGTCTGGCCTGAGCCCGAAGACTATTTCTGGCTTCTGCTGATGGGCTTCCTTGGGTCAATTGGTCATTTGGCGGCAGTCAGCGGATTCAAGATTGCCGATGCTTCCAGCGTAATGCCGATGGATTTCATCAGGCTTGTCTGGATCAGCCTCTTCGGCTTTCTCTTTTTTGGTGAAATCCCGGAACTCTGGACGATAATCGGCGCCGCAGTGATTCTTTCCGGAAGCGGGCTGTTGATGATCCCCAGTATTCCTTCAAAAAGCTGATCCGTTGATTATCCACCCGGACAAAATTTAGAGCGTGGATTTTTTCATATAAAGGCATCAAAATTAGTGTTCAATTCATGTTTCACTTCCATCGGTCCAGCAAATCTTCATGAGTCCTGACACAGAAAAACAAATCGAACCCCATACTTCACCGTCGGCGTTGGTGATCGGCGCAGGCATCGCCGGATTAACGGCGGGATGGAGGTTGAAGCAGTCCGGCTGGCACGTCAGGATTTTGGAATCCGGAATACGGCCTGGAGGAGCGATGGTCACCGAACGCGAAGGGGAATACCTCATCGAACACGGGCCAAACACTGCGCTTGAGAGCGATCCGCGTATCGGAGAACTGATCCATGAACTCGGACTTGCGGATGAGAAACGTATTCCGGAACTGGCCTCCAAAAAACGCTTCATCCTCAAGCAGGGCAGACCACAGCCTCTGCCGATGTCCCCCCAGGCATTTTTCGGATCAGGATTTTTCAGTTGGAAAGCCAAGCTTAGCCTGCTTGGAGAACCGTTCCGAAAACCTGGAATTGAGGACCATGAAGAAAGCCTTTCCGAATTCGTCCTGCGCCGGCTTGGACGGGAGTTTCTGGATTATGCCATCAACCCCTTTGTTGCAGGAGTCTATGCCGGAGCACCGGACCGGCTTGGTGTGGAACAGGCATTTCCAAAACTGCATGCCCTGGAAAAAAACTATGGCAGCCTCATCCGGGGACAGGTCCTTGGAGCACGTCAACGTAAAAGAGAAGGACGTGTTTCCAAACAAAGGGCTCCGATGTTTTCCTTCCGCCAGGGTCTGGGGTCGCTTCCAGAACGTTTTCAAGAACTTCTCGGAGATTCCCTGGTGCTCCAGACCCGGGCAAAAAAACTCAGCCTGGAAGAAGGGCTCTGGGCCATCGAAACAGAATGCCAAGGGCAACCGAAGAATTTCGAGGCCGATCGTGTGATCTATGCCGGCACCGCACACCAACTTCCAGAAATTTCCATCGAAGGGGTTTCTTCCTCAGAGTTGCAATCTTTCGGGAACATCTATCACCCTCCTGTTTCTTCCCTCAGTCTGGCATTTCCACGAAATCGGGTAGAGCATCCTTTGGACGGTTTTGGACTGCTTGTTCCGGAAGTGGAAAAACGCAAGATTCTCGGTGCCCTTTTCATGTCAACGCTCTTCCCGGAACGCTGCCCTAAGGATCAGGTATTGTTCACCGTTTTCATTGGTGGCACACGTCAACCCCACTATGCCTCGCTGTCCAGAGAAGAACTGCTTCCGATGGTACTTGAGGAACTGAAACCCATGCTCGGGATATCCTCTGAGCCGACCCATGTCTTCCACCGCTTCTGGGAAAAGGCCATCCCTCAATATGAAGTCGGCTACGGATCAGTACGG
>NYUB01000087.1 GCA_002683785.1 Deltaproteobacteria bacterium | reverse complement strand
GAACTTTTAATCAATTTCGGCTCTTATAAAGTATTAAAATAACTNAGATTATTNTACTAGACNAAGTGGCANGCNGCNNNNTGNNCTTCGCTCAATTCACGCCATTGGGGAACTTCTTTACGGCAGCGGTCTTCAGCCATGGGACAGCGCGTATGAAATTTACAACCGGGNGGAGGGTTGGCCGGGCTGGGGATTTCGCCTTCTAATTTTTGGGCATTACCACGATCATCCGGATCGAGAGAAGGAATTGCGGAAAGCAGCGCCTTAGTGTACGGATGGCTGGGGTTGTCAAACAACTTTCGGGTAGGTGCCGATTCAACCAGCGTTCCAAGGTACATTACGGCAACATGGTCACAGATATGGGCCACAACACTAAGGTCGTGGCTGATAAACAAAAAAGTCAAACCAAGTTGATTTTGCAGGGACTGCAACAGATTCAGAATATCCGCCTGTATCGAAACATCAAGTGCAGCAACACTTTCATCAGCAACCACGAAGTTCGGATTACAGACTAAAGTTCTGGCAATCGAGATGCGTTGTCTTTGTCCTCCGGAAAAAGCGTGAGGGAAACGGCGCAGGTGTTCCAGATTTAATCGGCATTTCGCTGCAATATCCCGCACCCTTTCATCTGTTTCTTCACGCGTTTGAGTCAATCCCATNACCTCCAGCGGTTCTGCGATTATATCACGGACAGTCATNCGCGGACTGAGTGCGGCATAAGGATCCTGAAAAATCAATTGAGCCAGCTTGCGGTAGTTCTTTAGTTCCTTTTTTGCCAGGCTGCCTACATCATAATTTACATCACTGTCATCAAAAGTTATCTCTCCTGAACTAATGGGGACCGCTCTCAGGATTGCTCTTCCAAGAGTAGTTTTGCCTGACCCGGATTCTCCCACCAGTCCGTAGAACTGTCCGGGCATGATGTCGAGTGAGACATCATTGACCGCACGCAGCATAGGTGGTTTTCCGAAAAGAGTACGCCCGAGCGGAAATTCTACATTCAGCGTATTGATACGAATGAGCGGCTTTTCAGTCATGCGGCCCTTCCTGTAGAGTCCACAGCAAAACATGAAGCTGAATGATCTTGCCCAACATTTGTGTGTTGCGGTACGGAAGAGTTGCAACGGTCAGCCAAAACTTCCGGACAACGGGTGTGAAAAACGCATCCCGGTGGACGTTCCAGAGGACTGGGAATGTCNCCAGGAATTGGAGTTAATGGTTCATCAAGAGCATCAAGTTTGGGCAGAGCATGCAGCAATCCTTTAGTATAAGGATGCGAGGGAGAATGCAGCACTTCCCGCACAGGNCCGCTTTCGACTATGCGTCCAAGGTACATCACTGCGACTCGGTCTGCAACTTGGGCAATGACGCCCAGATCGTGGGTGATAAAAAGAATTGCCATTCCAAATTCCTTGACCAGATCTTTCATCAGATCCAGAACCTGTGCTTGTATTGTCACATCAAGCGCAGTAGTCGGTTCATCCGCAATCAGCACTTTCGGTTTGGTCGAAAGCGCCATCGCGATCATCGCTCTTTGCCGCATACCTCCGGACAATTCAAAAGCATACTGATGAAAACGCTTACCGGCATCAGATATTCCAACCCGTTCCAGCATTTCAACAGATAGTGCGGCAGANTCCTTCTTTGACATTGAAGTATGAATCATTAATTGCTCAACCATCTGTGCACCAATCGTAATTGCAGGTGCGAAACTTGCCATCGGTTCCTGAAAGATCATCGAAATTGCGCCTCCGCGCACAATAACCAATTCGCGGGGACTCTTAAGTGAAAGAACATCCACTCCCNCATTTTTCAGTTCCAGCTTGATACTGCTTTCGGGACTGTATACTGAGTTGGAAGGATTAAGCTGCATTAACGCCTTTGCCGTGACCGATTTCCCCGAACCTGATTCACCAACCAGACCCAGAACCTCACCTGCGTTTATTTCAAACGAAGCGTTTTCAACAGCTGTAATGAGCCCCTCATCAGTCCTGAATTGCAGATTAAGATTGTCGACTTTCAGCAGGCTCATTTCTTCACGTGTGAATAAGGATCAGACGCATCGCGCAAACCGTCACCGACAAAGACGAAAGCCAGTACAAAGGCAATGAAAAAAACAACTGGAATAAAGTACCACTGGTAATTGAGCAAAACATCAGCTTTAGAAACATTCTGCATCAGCGCCCCTAGTGAATTGACTGGATCAACCAGGCCAAGACCGATGAAACTGAGCGCAGTTTCCGAGCGTACCATGTATGGAAAAGTAATCATCAAATCCACAATGATGTAACTGGTGAAACTTGGCAGCAAATGTTTCCGGATGATATGCCCCGATGAAGCTCCGCAAAGTTGAGCCGCCAACACATATTCCTGACTGCGTTCACTCAACAGATGAGTCCGGATACGTCGCGCCAGTGTGGGCCAGCCGATCAGTCCGAGAATCGAGGCTATGAAAAAGAATCTCGTCTCGGCACTCCATTCATCCGGCATGAATGCTGCTAGTGCCATGAATAACGGAATCGGCGGGATTGTCCGGACTGCATCTGTAATCATTTGCAGTACCTGATCAATCCAACCACCAAAATATCCGGCAATTCCGCCGATCACCAACGCCAGCACAAAAGCAATAAATACTCCCAAAGATCCTACTGCGAGGGAGGTGTAGATAGCGTGGAGCGTGCGTGAATAAATATCCTTTCCGCTGCCGTCTGTACCAAANAGGTGGATGCCTCCCCTGTCTGTACCAAAAAGGTGTGTCTTAAAAGTTAAAGCCTGAAGATCTACATCAAATATTTCGCCCGGTAAATCCCAACTCAGGTTGATAAAACTATACTCCCAGTCTTCGACGAAAAATTTCAAGTAGTAACGCTCTTCACGGTCAACAGTGATTACCCAGCGGAAATTTGTTTTCATTGAACGTTCTCGTTTCGTACCATAAATAAATGGACGTACAGAGAAACCGTTCTCATCCCAAAATTTAGGAATCTGCGGGGGGCCGTTTTCGTACTGCTTGTCACGCCCGGCCATGGTTGGAGCATACGGTGAAAGGAAAGGAGCAAAGAGTCCGGTTAAAATCATTATTGTAAGGGCCCAGCCCGCAACCATTGCAGTACGGTTACTCTTGAAACGTGCCCGGATCAACTGCCCCTGTGAAGCTGTGAANTAGCTTTCCTTCAGTTTTTGACTCGTACCAATCGGTTTGGCTTTTGTAAAAAGTTCCATAAGCTTAACCGACAAGCCCTTGTCTGACACGTGGATCCATCAGTGCAAGCATGATATCAGTGACGAAGTTTACTAGTACAATACTTGCTGTCAACAGGAAAATGATGGCACCTGCAAGTTGTTGATCATTAGATCGAGCCAGCGCTTCAATCAGCAATGCACCTGCCTCGGTAAGCGTTAGAATCAGTGCGACCACGGGCAAATCATTGAAAATGCGATTGAGGTCGAAACCGAGTGAATTTATAACTGGACCCAGAGAGTGTCTCGCTGGATAACGCCAAAGCAGAGACCGCCCGAATATGCCGCGGGCAGAGGCAGCGGTGACATAGAGTTTTCCTATTTCATCGAGCATTAGAGCTCGAACCGTCTGCATGGCAAAGGCTGTAGCAGACCAACCGAGAATAAAAATTGGCAACCAGGCTCTGGACATAAAATCCATAAATTTTGCGTAAGACCACGCGGCATCACGGAACTCCTTGGAAAATAGACCCGTCAAAGAATCTCCAAATAGTACTGTAGAAGTAAGCATAATAATCAACGCCAAGAGGAAATTCGGCAAGGCAAGGCCAAGGTAACTGATAAAACGGAGTGCGTTGTTAGCAAATGGATTTCTGGTAGATGCTGAATAAATACCAACAGGAATAGCTATAATATAGGAGACGATCAATGCCGAAAGCGCAAGNCCTAAACTGATCCAGAATTTATCACTAAGCAACTGGTTGATATTNAGTCTCAGGATACAACTGTCTCCGAACTCACCCTTGAAAAACACGCGACCAACCCAAGCACCCCAACGGATGACAAAAGGTTTGTCGAGTCCAAGACGGCGTTCTTCAGCCTGGATGTCTTCAATCGTGATTACCTGACCCTGAGTGTTCTTGAAGGCAATGTAGCGTTCTGCGCAATTACCCGGTACCAGTTCCATCAGCGAAAAAACAATCAGCGAGACTGAAAGTAATGTGAACATTGACATCAATGCCCGCACCATAGTGAACTGTAAGAACTTTAGCATTTTAGTGAATTAAAACCTGGTAAAGACTGAAAATACTCGACTTTATTTTGACAAGATTATGTTTTTATTGACTTGATGAGCCGAACATATAGGGCATGGACATTAAACAAGAAAGGCACCGGATGTAACTTTGTTTATTTAAAGTCAAATTAAAAAGGCTGGAGGCTTAATTCCCCCCAGCCCTTTCGTTAATATAATAATCNNGTAAAAGATTATTACTCGTCGAGATACCACTGGGTTCCACGATACGGATAAGTCCGGTAGTACTCATATGAATGCGTCTTGAACTCGGTGAAGTTCTTGAGCGCATTGCGATGAAAAATCGGTGCCGGTGCTTGGGCAATACCGATTTTCAANAGATTGGTCACTAAGTTTTTCACCATTCGTTCTCCAAGTTCTTCAAACCTTGGAGAGCCGATTGATGTGGATTGAAACTCGGTGACATCCTCTATCAACTGCATAACATAAGCAGGAGGCTTAACGCCTTTGCTTCCGTTCGAATCAACATATTCTGCCCACAGCATACCTGTACGGTGACCAAAATAGTTTTCGAAAGGCGGTACCCAGAGTTCATTGTTACCCAAAACAATGGCCAGCGGTTGGCTGGAACGCCACATACCGACATCTAGTTGGTTTGAGGACTGAGCCGAACGATATTCGTCCGGAGTCACCTCTTTAACAGTGGTTTTGATGCCGACCTCTGCCCAATTCTGACCTACCATTTCCACTACCTGTCCGGGCATAC
Organism: Deltaproteobacteria bacterium; assembly: GCA_002683785.1. Taxonomy (GTDB): domain Bacteria; phylum SAR324; class SAR324; order SAR324; family NAC60-12; genus UBA1014. Next base: position 1,094 of record NYUB01000087.1, on the reverse strand, counting down.
CCTGAGTGGAGAACTGCATATTTATAACGAGTTTTTTGCCGTTAGGCAGTTCCCGAAAACCGTCTCCGTCGGTATCATTCATGCCAATCTCGTCAAGTAGCCTGTTCGCCATGCCGGGATCATACTGGATCATGTGGCTTTCCCACTTCTTGTTCACAAAACCAGGGGTCGGTGAAAAACCAATGTACTGCTTGGGGGTTCCCTGACCAAAGAAAGCAACTTCGTTGATCTCTTCACGGTTCATGGCAACGGACATTGCTTGACGGAAACGCAAATCACCAAAGACTTTACGTTTGCCAAGATCAGCAGATGTCACGTTAAAGGAAATGTTCGGAAGAGTAATCTCAGGTCGCAGGTGGATCGTATAATCACCTTTTTCCTGATTCTCGAGCAGGATTGGTGCCGACGGAAGTTGAAGGGATTGCGATTTGTAATCCGCTTCAGCATTGACCAGTTTAAGGATACGTACCTCGTTATCGTTGGCATAGATTTCATCCTGTTCACTGATGTAAGGCAACTGATTACCCTGCGTGTCAACGATGTGGAAGTATGGATTGGCGACAAGATGCCGACCTTCTGTAGTATCCGTGATGTAGATGTGACTTTCCAGTGTCGGAATAACATCAGCCGGAAGCTTTGCTACCTTGTCCGGAGAATTCAGTAAAGGCGATGGAGTGTCGGTCCAGTCTGAATTACCAAAGTAGGCCTTGATCACTGCAAGACCATTCTCAAATCCGGCTTTTTGCGCATTCTTGTCAGCGTTTGCACTAAGTTCAGGATGATATGGTGCGAGGAAGTGCTTTGGCTGAAAACCCTGTGCGAATGAAAACGCAAAGTGAGCCAACAATCCCGGCTTTGGCGCAGGCAAGTTGAAGACGACTGTCTGCGGATTAACCACATCGACGGTCATGCGTTTGCCGCCAACAAGCACGTAATCCTTGGGTTTCTCCATAATAAGTGGAGACAACGCGAGGTGGTCGTACCAGAACTTTACATCCTCGGCGGTAAACGGTGCACCATCAGACCATCTGTGGCCTTTGCGTAGGTAGAAGGTCAATTGCGTGAAATCGCTGTTCCACTTCCAACCCTTGGCG
>NYUB01000086.1 GCA_002683785.1 Deltaproteobacteria bacterium | reverse complement strand
CTTGCACCTCCGAAGCTGGGTATCCTTTTCTATTCCGGAGTCGATCTTCATCTGGATTGGCAGTGGTGGTTGCTGCCGGTCAACCTGGTCGGACATCTGCTGGGAATGAAATTTCATGATCATCTACTCCAGCTTCGTTCTGAATCCTTTTACCGTTGGTTGGGTTTCATTCTGTTGGTCGTTGTGCTGGTGGGAATCTTCAGGGTTTTGACTCGTTGAGTTGATTCAACTTCAGGCAGTTTCCCACCAATAGAGATTTCTCGTCAACCTGGCAGTCCGTCAATCCGGGGGCGGGTCAGGATGGGGAAGTAGAGAATCAGGTACACTCCGAAGGCACCAATCCAAAGCCCTTGAGCAATACCAATCCAGAGCCTGTAATCTTGGGGCCATGCCAACGGGAAAAAAACCCGGAAGAACACTCCGATGACGATCATCGTCAATGCAACAGTCAACTTTGGCGGGGGTTCATGGATGCTTCGTCCGGTGTGCCCAAGAGAGACACGTGCCATCATGCTCAGGGTAATCACACCGATTCCCCCCATGGCAAATGCATGAACAGCCAGGAAAGGGTTCCAACCAAAGTAACGGCTTCCTGCATGAATTAGAAAGCCCGAGATCATGAAAAAATAGGCCGCGAACAGGCTCCAGAGCAGGGGGCGTTTCCAGATCCCATTCGTTAACCAGCCTGATACGCGTAGGATGTGCAAAACAAAAAGGACAAGGGCGAAGTGGGCGGAAACTTTTGATCCCGGATATAAAAGTTCCCAGACGAAGAATAAGAGGAAGACAACGATGGCGCTAAGGTCGAGCCAAAGCCAGTTCTTCAATTGGACCGGATATCCAACCCCGTGTTCGGTAAAGAAAGGAATGACTCTGCGGCCCATGGTCAACACCAGTCCGATGATGAGATAAAGTCCGCCATAGAGTCCCCAGCGGATACCATCCGCGAACCAGCCCATGATTCCCGCATAAAAAGCCAGGTTCGCTCCGCCCAACAGGATTAGCTTGGCCATGATTCCAGTTTGGCGCCATTGTTTGACTCGAAGAATTGGTTTCATCACTGCCAGGCTGACCAGAAACCAGAATCCCATGTCGCAAATCAGCATGACCCAGGGTGTGAAAGGCAGATCCAGAATGGATGCCATACGTGCTGCCACCCAAAGTGAAAAGGGAAGCATCAATCCAGTTCCCTTAAGGGCGGGTTGTCCGGTCCAGTTGCCCACCGCGGTCAGAAGAAATCCAGCGATCACTGCCATTCCATATCCAAAGAGCATCTCGTGAGCGTGCCAGTGAATCGAAGACATACGCGGAAAGGTATAAGCCCAGCCAAAGCTGTACAAGGCGGCCCAGATGCTCATGAAGAGAAAAGATACAATGCCTGCGGCCAGGAAAAAGGGCCGGAAACCAAGTTGGAAGAGGACCAGATTTCCTCTTTTTTGTTCCATGGAGTTCTGCTGGTTCAAGTTTTCAACCTCAGGGAGAGAGTTTTAAAGGGATGCTGAAAATTCATGGATCCGATTCAAATTTCCGGAAAAACGCGTCAAGAATTGAAATTTACGAGGGGAGGTTTTCAGTATCCTTCTGAGTTCATTCAGGCAGTTTTGAACCAACTTCTTCAAACACTAAAGAACTCAACTCTTGGATACCAAATCTGGGAAGTCCATGGACTTCCTGAAAATCTTAAGGATGGATAGTTAAATCCTTGCTTCCCTGCAGTAAATCAGATTGAAATTTTGTTGTTTCAGCATCATGCTAATACATCCATCTTATTCCATTTTCGAAGCAATACAACCCAAGAGGATCAACATGCCGCTTGAAGAAGATTTCAGGGATGCCGCTGATCGCGCCACCAAACTGCCTAAAAGACCACCTAACGATGTCCTGCTCCTACTCTACAGTCTCTACAAGCAAGGCACCGAGGGGGATGTCACCGGTACTCGTCCGGGGTTTGCTGATTTTGAAGGCCGTGCCAAGTATGATGCCTGGAACAAGCTCCAGGGCAAGACCGCAGAAGAAGCAATGCAGGAATACATTGATATCGTGCTGGACCTGGAGAAAGAAGCGGCCGGTTGATTCATAAGATAGAGATTTATTCCTACCACCGTCATTTCATTTTTGATTCCCTAAATCACTTTCAATGCAGTTGATGGAAAACTCCACTTCTCTGCAAGACCTTTCAGAAGAGGTTCGTGGAGGTCAAACTCGGGCAGAAGATTTGATGACGTCGATCTATGATAGGATCGAGAGTCATGATTCGGTTCTGAATGTCTACCGCTCGAGACTGAAACGGGAAAGCGCCCTGCAAAAGGCGTGTGCTGTCGACCAACGTGCAGCATCCGGAGAAAAACTTGGACCGCTGGCGGGTATTCCAGTATCGATCAAGGACAACATCTGTATCCGCGATCCAGAATTGAATGGAGGATGTGCTTCCAAGATTCTTGACGAATATCCCTCCCCCTACGACGCCCATGTAGTCGAAAAACTCAAAGCCGCAGACGCCATCATCATCGGCAAGACCAACATGGATGAGTTTGCAATGGGGTCTTCCACAGAGAATTCAGCTTATGCCCCGACCCTCAACCCTTGGGACCATGGCCGTGTTCCAGGTGGAAGCAGCGGTGGGGGTGCTGTTTCTGTGGCCTCCGGAATGGCCCTGCTTGCACTGGGTTCCGATACTGGAGGTTCGGTTCGACAGCCCGCATCGATGTGTGGAGTGACCGGAGTGAAGCCGAGTTATGGAACGGTTTCGCGCTATGGCCTGGTCGCTTACGGTTCTTCCCTGGACCAAATCGGGTGTCTGGCAAAAAGCGCAGATGATTGCAGCTATGCGCTTGAAGTGATCCAGGGGCATGATCCTCGAGACAGTACATCTTCCAAGGAAACTTTGTTGGAATCCCATGGGGATTCTGAAATTCGGGGGCGCCGCTTCTGCCTACCCGAAGCCTATCTGGATCCAGAGCTTGTTGATGCAGAGGTCATTGAAACAATTCGGGAAGCTGAATCTGTCCTCTTAAAAGAAGGGGCGGTCATCGAGAAGCGTTCATTGGATTTCCTGAGCTATGTGATTCCCACTTATTACATCCTCGCCTTTGCAGAAGCGAGTTCGAATTTGGGACGTTTCGACGGCATCCGTTACGGGGTCCGGAAGGATACGGAAACAAACCTGAAATCGCTTTATTCACAATCCAGAAGCAGCGGATTCGGCAGGGAGGTTCAACGCAGGATCATGCTCGGTACGTTTGTTCTCAGTTCAGGTTATTATGACCAGTTTTACGGCCGTGCCACCCGGGTCCGAGCCAGTATGGAAAAGAAAATCGGCAAACTTTTTGAGGAATTCGATTTCATCCTTGGTCCGGTTTCACCCTTTCCTGCATTTTCGTTGAAAGAAAAAAGCGAGGATCCTCTGGCCATGTATTTGGCAGATCTTTGCAGCGTGCTGCCCAACCTGACGCGATGTCCAGCAATCTCAATTCCTGGAAAACCTACCCCTTCCGGACTTCCAGTAGGCATACAAATGATGGGACGACGATTTGAGGACCCCCTTTTGTTAGCCACGGCTAAAGCCATGCAACAGCATCTGCAATATCATCAACTGACTCCCTAATTGTGACTTCATCCTGCTATCCCCATGCTTGACCTAAAACTGATACGTTCGCAAAGCGAAGCCATCGCCGAAAACTGCAAAAACCGAAACGTTGATCTGGATGTTCCGGAACTGCTTCGTCTTGACGAGGAAGTCCGGGGGTTGAATACCCAGTTAGATACTATTCGACAGCAGCGCAACGAGATCAGCAACCGTATGAAAAAACCTCTTTCGAACGAGGAACGCCAGCCTTTGATCGAGCAATCAAAGTCCCTGCGTGATGAGGAAAGCCGCATAGAAGAAAAATTCCGAGGGCTGAAAGAACAGAGAGACGAGATCCAGAGAATGATCCCGAATCTAACCCATCCGGATTCTCCAATCGGTAGGACGGATGAAGACAATCTCCCATTGCGTGAGGTGGGTAAGGTACCGGAATACGATTTTGAAGCCAAGGATCACGTGGAACTGATGGAAGCACTGGACCTTGTTGATTTTGAAGGCGGTGCCAAAGTGGCGGGGCAGAAATTCTACTACCTCAAAAACCAGGCGGTTTTCCTGGAACTGGCATTGGCGAATTATGCATTGAATCTACTTCGAGAGGAGGGATTCACTCCCTTCATGACCCCCGATCTGGCTCGGAACCAGATTCTCGATGGAATCGGTTTCAATCCTCGGGGTGAGGAAACGCAAATTTATTCTATTGAAAACAGTGACCTCTCTTTGATTGCGACCGCGGAAATCACACTGGGAGGACTGCTTGCGAACCAAATCATTGAAGCCGATCAGCTTCCCTTGCTTTATGCGGGTTTGTCCCATTGCTACCGAACCGAAGCAGGTGCTGCAGGACGCGAATCAAGGGGTTTGTACCGAGTCCATCAATTTTCCAAAATCGAAATGTTTGCCTTCACCCATCCTGATGAATCGGAGGCGATGCATGAACGGATGCGTGAAATCGAGGAGCGTATCTACCAGGATCTTGAAGTTCCTTTCAGAGTGGTCGATAACTGTACCGGAGATCTGGGATCACCCGCCTATCGCAAATACGATCTCGAGGCATGGATGCCCGGACGCGGAAAATGGGGAGAAATCACCTCGACCTCGAACTGTACCGATTATCAATCCAGGAGGCTCAACATTCGGTTCAAGGATCCGCAGACCGGCAGCAACCGTTTCGTGCATATGCTCAACGGAACGGCCGTTGCCGTCTCCCGGACGCTGATTGCACTCATCGAAAACGGCCAGCGTGCGGACGGTTCGATCCGGCTTCCTTCATGCCTTGGGATTCCAGACATTCCTGCTCCCGGAGTTTAACTTCCAGCATGGTTCATCAATGTAGGGCTGCACGATTCACTTCTTTGAAGAGATCAATATGCGTTTATGGATTCTTTTTTTTGTCATGTCCTGTCTTCCATTTAGTGTGTTTGCAGAACTTCCACTGGGACAAGTGCCTCCTTTGATCGAACTCTCCGGGGACCAGGGGGGGAGGATCAATGGTGAAAGCTGGAGCAGCAGCGAACTCAAAGGGATGGTGTTTGCCCTATTTTATGCTGATCCGGACGAGGCGGATCTCAACAATGCTGCCAGTGAAGCGATCAAGGCCGAGGATTTTGACAAAGAGAAATTCGGTTCGGTTGCCGTCATCAACATGGCCGCCACATGGCTGCCCAACTTCGCGATCCAGATGAAACTGGAAAGCAAACAGCAGGACTACCCGAATACAGTCTACGTCAAGGACATGGACAAAATCCTCGTTCAAAGTTGGAATCTTGCGGATCACAGCAATGATGTGCTGATCTTCGACCGGCAGGGGAAGGTGGTCTTCAGCGTTGATGGGCAGTTGAATCAGGCTCAAATCGAGGAGATGCTGAAGTCGATCCGGAACAACCTCTGAAGGAGGTTTCAGGAATCGGCGGCCAGTTCTATCCGGGCGTTGACTGCAAGAGCATCGGCACGTTCGTTCTCAGAATTTCCTGCATGGGCCTTCACCCAGTGCCATGCAACTTCATGAAGCTGGGAGACTTTTAGTAATTTTTCCCAGAGATCACGGTTGAGTACTGGTTTTCCTCCGCTGGTTCGCCAGTTTTTACGTTGCCAGTTCTGCAGCCATTTTTGTTCGAAGGCATTGCGGAGGTAGCTTGAGTCGGTATACAGCTCAACCCGGCAAGGCTGTTTGAGTGAGGAAAGGGCCTCAACCGCAGCCGTCAGTTCCATACGGTTGTTGGTCGTTGATGCTTCTGAACCTGAAATTTCCTTGCGTTGCTGATGTTTTTTAGAAATAAGCACCGCACCCCAACCTCCCATGCCGGGATTTGGAGAGCAGGCGCCGTCGGTATAAATGAGAACGTGCTGAAGCGAAGATGAGTTGGACATGGTTTGTCTAAAACCTAACACGAGCCGTCAGGAAAGTCACCTGTTGGACGTTCTTTGTAGTACCTATTAATTCTCTCGTAGATCAATCCTGGAGCAGGGAATGGAAGGATTTGTTCAGTACGGCAGTTGGATTTTCATCGACCCGGATGAGCATTTGATCGATTTGATCGATGAGGACATAGATCTTGAAGCCCTTTGTGAACTGATTCGTTGTGATTCTACCGATTTGTTGAATCTCGGAGACAACTATCTGGGTTTTGTCGATGGAGAAGGAGCTTGGCAGGAACGGCAGACCGAATGGGAATTCGATGGAAAACCCTGCTGGGGCCCAATGCTCATCTTTATCATGGGCAACGATGATCTTGACATGGTTTCCTGTACTGAAGAAGACCTGGAGTCGATAGAGGTCAGAGTCCGGTTTTTGGAAGAAACGGATTTCACCAGCCCTAAGAAACAACTACCTCAAACCATTTAGCATTCATGAATAATCCCTTTCAAACCATGGTCGTCCGCCAGTCAGAGGAAATACCTTATCAACCCTCATCAAAGCCTGTAACTCGGGTGGAGTGATTGCGTCAGAGGGTATGTTGCTTGGCCTGAATTGCTCATCATGGTGTTTCCCTTTATCATCAGGGGGGTATACCTGCTTGGCATCGATTCTCAGAACACGCCGATGTCCCTGCGCAGGAAAGCCTGGAAGCTTCTGGCAGGAGAATGGAAAACCAAAATTCTGGAAAAACTTGCTAAAGAATGTACATTAAACCAGCTTGATGTCGAAATCGACCACTCCTCAATGGAACCCAGACAAGGTCGGGTTTTGATAAACTTACAATAACCCTAATTTTTTCAAGGAGAACCTCATGAATGATACCGTTAAATATTTTCTGCCCGAATCGGAAATGCCAAAAAACTGGTACAATATTGTTGCTGACCTGCCTCAACCTCCACCTCCGGTTCTCCATCCTGGAACAGGACAACCGATCGGACCAGATGACCTTGCACCACTGTTTCCGATGGACCTCATCCTCCAGGAAGTCAGTGCGGAACGTGAGATAGAGATTCCAGAACCCGTCCGTGAAATCTATCGCCAGTGGAGACCAAGCCCCCTTTATCGGGCAAGGAGACTGGAACAGGTTCTCGATACTCCAGCAAAGATCTACTACAAATACGAAGGTGTGAGCCCGACCGGAAGTCACAAGCCGAACACCGCGGTGCCCCAGGCCTTTTACAACAAGGAGGCCGGAGTCAAACGGATTGCCACCGAAACCGGGGCGGGACAATGGGGTTCTTCGCTGGCTTTTGCAGGGTCGATCTTCGGCATAGCGATCGATGTCTTCATGGTCCGTGTGAGTTTCAACCAAAAGCCTTACCGCAAAGCGATGATGGAATCCTTTGGTGCCAGTTGTATCGCATCGCCTTCGGACACGACCCAATCAGGAAAAGCGATCTTAGCAGAAAATCCAAATTCCAATGGAAGCCTTGGCATAGCCATTTCAGAAGCAGTCGAGGTTGCGGCCCAGAATGATGACATCAAATATGCACTGGGGAGTGTGCTCAATCATGTGTTGATGCATCAGACCATTATCGGACAGGAAGCGATCAAACAGATGGAGATGGCGGGGGATTATCCGGATGTGGTGGTCGGCTGTACAGGAGGCGGTTCGAATTTCGCCGGGATCGTTTTTCCATTCATCGGTGAAATGCTTCGAGGTGGTTCTAAAATCCGTGTGGTGGCTGTTGAACCGGCTGCTTGTCCTACTTTGACTCGGGGAAAATATGCCTACGATTTTGGTGACACGGCCCATCTTACTCCTTTGGTCAAGATGCATACCTTGGGTTCCACCTTTGTTCCTCCTGGTTTTCATGCGGGGGGGCTTCGTTATCATGGCATGGCACCCATGATCAGCCATCTCCAGGAACTGGATCTATTGGAAGCAACGGCCTATCACCAAAACACCTGCTTCGAATCCGGAGTGACTTTTGGACGCAGTGAAGGCATCCTGCCGGCGCCTGAAGCCAACCATGCGGTCAAAGGGGCGATCGAAGAGGCTTTACGCTGCAAACGTGAAGGAAAAAGCGAAACCATCCTCTTCAACCTCTGCGGCCATGGTCACTTTGACATGCAGGCCTACACGGATTATTTTTCAGGGAACCTGGAGGATCGGAACTACGATGAGCAGGAACTCGCCATGGCTCTTGCAGGTCTGCCTTCCGTTGCTGCCTGAAACTCTCTGGAGCTTGAATTAATCTTGAATCTCAATCCTGGATGAGTGAAGATTCTGAGCCATTAACGGATATTACCAGGAAGCTTCGTGTCGAGCAGACGGTGCGTGACTTCCTGGAAATCCTCGATAACAATGAACTGGATTTGGAAGAGGGACTCGTTGCCTGGAACATGCTTGGATTCACCATCTTTCAGGACCTTCATCCAGAAGAACCTCATGAGCAGACTCATCAACGTATGATGGATTTTTCAAAACAACTTTTCGAAAACCGCGGAAGATCCTGAAAATCCTGATGCTCAAAAACCACCTCATTTCCCGAGTTCTCTCACTCCTGATTCTTTTGGGAACCGTGACCCCTTTAGTCCATGCAGGAGAACCGGCATTCCTCCGTGAAAGCATCCGTGCAAGGGGAATGGGCAATGCCTTCACCGCCGTGGCCAATGATGAGATGGTCCTGTATTACAACCCAGCAGGTCTGAGGTCTGTTCAATACAATGCGTATCAACTTTTCAATTTCAACATGACGACCAATGTTGAAGCCCCAGCCCCACTCCATGGTAGTATCAATTCGGACAATCTGAATACGGATGAAGGAGGTTTAGGAGCCATCACTGGAAAACAGATTTATGTTGAACTCAATCAGGGTTTTCTAAGCCATGTCAATTCCAGGTTTGGATGGTCGCTTTTTTCAGGTCAATACATCAATCTTGGGGTTCACAATCCTGTATTCCCTTATTTTACAGGTAACATTTATGGACAATTTGGTGTAGTTTCGGGCATGGCATTCAGTTTCCTTGATTATCAACTCGATGTTGGNNTTGGAGGAAAAATAGTTCAAAGAGCAGGAGTCGTTGGGGATATACATATTACGGATAAAGCCATCATTGAGGNTTCCAATGGGAATAGTGATAAAGCCATGGAAGANGCNNANAAAANNGGTGGANNCAAAGCGGCTTTTGCCCCAGACNTTGGTATGATTTATCACTTGGATGGCATCCACAACCTTTCTCCTAAAATTGCCCTGAGTGTGCAAAATATTGGAGGTTTGGATTTTGGAAAAGTGGGCAAGGTTCCAATGGCGATCAACACCGGTATTGCTACCGAATCGGAACTCCAGGGCTTCGATATCATCCTGGCGGCGGATTATCATGACCTGTTAGACGGACATAAACTGGNGTCCGATGGAAACACTCTCACGGAANGGAATTTTAAGCTTGGACTTGAAGTTGGATGGAACCGTCTTTTCAATGGCCATCATCTGTTNTCTTTCCGTCTTGGAAGAGATGGGCCCTACAATTCCCAGGGATTTTCTTTGAACCTTTTCGGATTCAAACTGGACCTTGCTAAATATTCAAAGGAAGTTGGGGGATACGCAGGGGAACAGGAAGACAAACGCTGGAGCTTCCAGCTTGGGCTGCTTTTCTGAAAGGCCTGACATAGCAACATGAGAAAGATCGACCTTTTCCAAATCTTGAGCATCCTGCTCATCTTGATCATCGGNGGGTGTACAACCCAGGGCCGACTGACTTATCTCACCTTCGAAAGCAGTGAAAACCTGCTTGAACTGAAAAGTTCGATGGAAGAACTCAAGATCGAGGGATATGAAGGTTCAACCCAGCAGCAGTTCAGCGCTCTTAAAGAGGTCCGTTATATTTCCAAACACATGGATGCTCGCCCGGGAGATGCTGTAAGGCGGGAACTGGCAGTTTCTGCCCTTGTTTTCCTGGCCTTTGCGAGTGATGACGGAGATGTCCGAGACCGTTCCCTGAGTCGGTTGGAAACGTTGCTGGAGGATGAGGAAGATTGGCCGTTGTACCTGCAGATGAGCACGGTTGACAGTCTGGCAGATCTTGTCATCGGTCATTTGGGCTTTAAAGAGAAGCACGATGGACAGTGGATGAATTTTGGAATTCGTAGCAGTCATCGTGAAGATGCTCTTGAAGTGCTGTTGGATTCCTTCATGAGTCAGAATGAAGAATTACAATATCACACCGTTGGTGCCCTGGAGCGAATCCTGAGCGTTGAACCATTACTGGAAACCTGTCCCTTCAACATCTGTGACGAAGACGTCCGGAAAAATCTTGAAGAATGGCAAGAAGGGCGTGAACAAAAACGTGTTCTTCCCGCCAATGCTGATCCTGATGCGGTCGAGTCAGGAGCTTATGGTCCTGAATCCAAACGTGTGCCCATCGATGAGAAACAGGAGTGGCACGAAGAATTAGATGAATTGAAACAGATGGCCTGGAAAGCCCTCGAAGACTGGNTGGAGGATTCGGAAGTCTCTCTCCTCAATAAGAGTCGNATCGTGCGCTGGGCCGCGAAGGTTCAAAATTTTTCGATGCTTCCCGAAATGGAAGAGTCCTTCCAGGAAACGATGGCACGATGGGCAGAAAATGAAGACATCCCTTCAAACATCAGGCAACTTCTTAAAGCATCCCAGAAACGCGTGACTCTTTATGGAGTTCCAGCAAAAAAAGACCCTGAACCTCCAAGCTCATCCTTCATGAGGATATGGATGCTTTCTCCTGAGTTTATCGAAACCCATCTGGATGCCTTTCTTCAACAGCAGATTGGAAGGCAGAAATCGGGTCTTTTATTAGGCCAGCCACGTCCGGATCAAATCCTGAATGCCGATTTTGAAGATTCGCCAGAGGGTAGAGTCAGGAGAGAAATCATCTTGGACCTCCTCCATGATGCTCTAGGAAGGGGTTTGGTGATGGAAAAAAACGATGTTTTGGAAAAGCTCGGGGCTTCTATGGAAGGGGCTGAAACCATTTCAGAATTGGCCGGATTAGTTCGAGTTACCGATGTAATCTTCCCTTCCATCCAGGAACGCAACTGGAATCCACAACCGCTNNTCGANNCNNTNGTNCGNGGTGCNGANGCATCAGANCAAATNNAGCGAAAACGCCTCTTCCTGAAAGCTCTTAATGCAGGTAAAGAACAATTTCCGGAACAAGTGTCTCTTGCTATGTCCTCCATCAATATCGATTTGCTGACAAGGCAGACGTTCGAATTGTCCACTTTAAATTCAAGTGAAACCCTTTAGGATGGACTTGTACATCATTTTGAAAAATCGCGCAGTCTTTGTTTTTCTTCTGATTTCACTAGTCTCTGCATTCAGTGGTTGTGCCGACAAGAAAGACAGCGCTTCATGTCTGGTTCAGTTGGATGCAGAAAAGTATCAAGCTGTCGCTGAAAACACCAATTGCTCGAATTACCACCGAGCCAGTGCCTACCTTGGATTGGCCGGGATGAGTTTTTCAAATTTTATGAAAACNGGTGCTACAGACAACCTTACAAAGACACTTTCGATTACCTCATTAGACAATGCATCCCACTATTCAGCGGGAAAACGTGATTACCTTACCAAGGCGTTGTGCTTGGTAGGATCTGACAATTTTACCANTTCAAGCCGATGTACAGGGTATGAAAANCGCAGTGGGNNCCGAACCAACTATGACATGGAGATCTCTTTGTTCGGTCTAATTGGAGATATGATCTACGTCAACTTTGGAATTCTTGATGCCGATTTAGATGGAACCATATCAACTACTGAGACAAACAATTATTCTGCA
>NYUB01000085.1 GCA_002683785.1 Deltaproteobacteria bacterium | reverse complement strand
GCGCGCCACTTTGTTTTCTTGTTGGGCTGATTGTTATGTTACTACTGAACTTAAGTGAAAACCTTGTGGGCCTGGCTTTGGGTATGGTTGTATTTTTCACGTGCGGCACTGCCCTAACAACGGTCGTATCTGCTGAAGCCAGTCGTCTGGGTTCAAAGGTTTTTGCCCGTTATGCCACTGCAAACGATCTGGGAATGGCTTTTGGTCCTGTCATCGGCTGGGGAGCGTATGAGCTTATCGGAACACCCAATTTCGTGTTTGTCCTTGGAGCAGGCTTATATGCAATTGGAATGTTTTCGACCTTAGCGGCTTTCAGGCTGGAGGAATAACTTAAGTGTTGCACTCAGTCGTTGGGACATTCTCAATCTATAACGTCAAAACCACCTGCTCCAGGTTTTGGTTGTATCAACACCATAATTATCTGCGCTTCCATTATTAGCTTCCTGCGTCGCCCTTATCCTCAATATTTCGATCCGTTCCTTGAGCATATTAATTTTTACTTAAACCATTATTTCCTTCAATCTCAACAATCTCATTATCATATTGAAACATAAAAAAAAACTTGGGGGTTAAGAAATCTGTTCAAGATGCTTCAAAATTTTTGCTCCAAGAGATATAAATAATTATCATTCATACTTGCATTTAATACCATCTGATATATTTTACTTGACATCTCTCATACCTTCCGTAAAAGAAAAGATCTATACGTCCCTGCGGACGGTGGCTTAAAACATCCGCCTGAAAGCGATTGAGATCCTCCGCTTGCATTTGGCTGCATCAAAAGCAGGCTTCTTTTATCGAAATCGCTTTCTCTTACATTTAGCTTTGGTACTCCGGGGGGATCGTGATTGCTCTTCTTCATGATCCTCCTCAAAATTTTGGGGGCCGTCATCTATCTTGGGAAAATTCAGGAACAACAATCTTCTGAAGATGGCCCTCATCTAATAACGTCTTACCATGGTCCAATCAAAAGGGTCTTCAGTCAAAATCTGTTGAAATAGCTCTTGATGAGAATTTTCTGTCTTAAAGGGGGTGAGGAACAAAACAGGCTTTTTCATCTATCTAGGGCATCCCGTCCCTGTATACGGGGAAGAATTGGGCTAATCGGATTAGTTTGTCTCGAAGGCCAGCTCCTTTGGTGAGCTGTGGAGTATTAGCTGTCAAATCACGTATGGACCAATTTTAGCGGGCGGGTCACACATCAATGATTATTCTGATTCGTAAATAACCACTTTTTCCCCTTTCAGAACATAGCTGGTTTCAGTTTCATAAATCATTTCTCCACCCACCATAAATTCACCTACTTCAAGCACTCCATTGATCCAGATCGCATCTAACAACATTTCGAAGGGGACCGGTTCTTTCATCTTCACCAAAATAACTTGGTTAGGAGGAGGTGGTGGAACATGGATGCACATTCCAAATACAGGAACCAATAGAAATTCAGTTATAAAATCAAAACCTCCATCTCCTTCGATGGGGACGGCATAACCTGGAATTTTAATAGGCCTCCCTAGCATTTTTTTTAAACTTCTAGGCATCTCTCCAGTTTTGACATTTAGTTTCCTAAGATCTCTCCAGGATATTTCCTGTGTTTCAAAGATTGATCCCGATGTTTGTATTGAAGAAAATGAAATTAGAATCACAAAAAAAACAATTAATGGTTTTGTCATTTAGGATTTTCGATTCAGAGTTTTATACTCATCCCGTCAGCCAGTGATTGGCGATAAGCACGAATGGCTGGGAAAGTCCCCATCAGCATGCCAGAAATGGTGATGACAGCAAGAACACTATAATCCTGAATTCCCGGAGGCGCCAAAGGAAGAAAAAGTCCTAGCTGGGTTTGCAAAATGGGTCGAAGCAAGAACAGAAGCAGATAAACCAGTATCATACCAGCCACAATCCCACATACGGTGAGCAACAATGCTTCACCAATGAGAAGTCCCGAAATATTACCTGGACCGGCTCCCACTGAGCGTAAGATGGCCATCTCGCGCCTGCGTTCATTTAGCCCTGAAAGGAGAGCTGTCATCATTCCCAAAAGACCTGCCAGCACAACAAAACCACTGATCACACGCAGTCCTGTTTCTGCAGTTCGAAGCAATTCCCATAGTTCTTGAAGCGCTGCTCCGGGAAGGATGGCACTGAGTGGTTCTTCGTTATATGTATTCACTTCACGCTGCAAACTGAAGGCATGTATCTTCGTGCGAAGTCCAACCAAAAAGGCTGTGATTGCCTCAGGGGAGAGTTCCCGCCTAAGCACCTCTTCGGAGCTAAGCCGATCATCTTCCATAGGTGGAGCTCCACTTTCCCAATCAATGTGCATTGCGCTGATGCCTTTTAAACTGACATGAACCGTTTGGTCCACAGGGGTGCCAGTCGGTTTGAGAATACCGACAACAGTAAACGGCCGGTCTTCATGTTTGAGAAAGGAACTGCTGCCGGTTCCATGGGAAACAATGATCTGATCATCCAATCGATACCCTAACTTGCGAGCCACTTCGGCCCCAAGTACGGTTTCAAACACCCTGGAAAAAGGTTTTCCTTCAGTGAATTGAAGATGCTGTCGATTTCCGTATCGGAATCGTTTGAAATATTCAAGATTGGTCCCCAACACGCGATAACCATGATGTGAATCCCCAAGTGAGAAGGGAACGGTCCAGCGTACTCGGGAATCGTTATGGAAATCCTGGTAACTCTCCCAGGTGAGGTTGTTTGGGGCATTACCTATTCTGAACACCGAATAAAGAAGGAGTTGGAGGGATCCTCCACGGGCTCCAACAATCAGATCCGTTCCTGAAACCGCACTGGAAAAACTCATGCGAATCCCTTTTCGAATCTGTTCCACTCCAATTAACAAGGCTACACTTATGGCAATAGAAAAAATTGTGAGCAATGCCGTCCCCTTTCGATTCCAAAGGCTTTTTACAATAAGATTGATCATTTAGCCTCCAAATCCGAAACCCTGTTGATTTGAGGAAGAGAAAGGCTTCTGTCGAAGAATCGGCCCAGTCCTGCGTCATGACTGACAAAGAGCAAGGCACTGCCGGCCTTATCACATTCAGCAAAAAGCAGATTCAGAAAAACCTCCCTCAGGTCCGCATCGAGGGCAGAGGTTGGTTCATCTGCAATCACCAGCTCAGGCCGGCCGATCAAAGCACGTGCAGCGGCCACACGTTGTTGCTGACCAACACTCAACTCCATCACCGGACGTCCCTCCTTGAGCGGCTCGGAAAGCCCCAATGCTGAAAGCAGCCTGCGGGCCTCTTCGATTCGCGAAACCTCATTCCCACCTGCTCTTTGCGCTCGTTCCTTGGAAAAGCGCAGAGGAAGCAGGACGTTTTCCTCTAGGGAAAGATAGGGAAGCAGGTTGAAAAGCTGAAAGATGAAACCAAGATGAGTGACCCGAAAGGCATCCCTGCGGGCACGGGAGAGACTCTTCAGTTCCTCTCCCAGCACCCTGAGGCTGCCAGATTCGGGTACCAGGATACCTCCCACAAGAGAGAGCAGGGTCGTCTTGCCACTGGCGCTTGGGCCCTGCAGAAAGACACGTTCCCCTTGATTGATTCTCAACTCAGGAAGATCGATTGTTGTCTTTTCTGATCGGGACCAGCGGAATTTTACATCCTTTAATTCAAGAACCGCTACTTCGATCATTAATTCCAACCGCGGATAAAACCGTCTTGATTCTCAAGCTCCATCGCTCCCTGAAGGTCTCCAACGATCCATTGCACTCGGACCTCTTCGATTCGGGGAAAAACCTTCATCAAACGGGTTTGTACAGCTTTCAGATCATCCGCGTGATGGCAGTTCCAGAGGTAGCTTGCATGAAACTCGGAATGGATTTCATCCTTGTGCTCATCATGATCTCCCACTTTTTCATGATCGTCATCCTTGTCTGATCTGCTTTCATCATGTTCATCCCCGTGCTCATCATGCTCCCCTTCATGATGTTTACTCTCTCCAGAAAAAAGAGTCTGCGAAACATTGATTCCAACCGGTATACACTCCGCCTCATCAGGAATACCGAATAGGTTTGAGGGGGTAGAAAGCAGAGCCATTGCAGAAGCGAAAACCATACGGTCCTTGTCTGATTCTGGAAAATGTTCAAAACCGACAATGCTTTCAGAGGGTACTTCAAATTCCAGATGAAGCTTTTCACCCTCCATGGCCATCATGACCATGGCAGCACCGTGTTCATGAGCCTCAAGCTGACGGGTTTGGGCATAACTTTGTAAGGATACAAGAAGACTTGCTAAAATAATGATTATATTTTTCATTTTGGCTTATTTTGTATGAAGTTTTTTAAAAAAAAATATTGTTATTTCTCAAACTTTATACAAAGGGGGTGCTCGGGCCTGCTGGAAACGTTCCTTAAAGCGTGAGATTAAAAAATGCTCCGTCCAAATCACTTCATCAGGAAACTGAAAACTTTGAAACGCATAAAACTGCAGAATTAACGGAGGAAGATCCTTATGATATACACAAAAATCTTCAGTTACTGGTTCTTCCCCTGATGGGGCCATTGGAGGATGAGAATGATCTGGGTTTTTGCAATTTACAATGATTGCATTTGCAAAATCCTTAAGAACTATTCTGTTAAACGCTGCCGTGGGAATAGATCCATGAAACAGCAGATTTAGTACCAAAAAGAAGACAACGGGTTTTTGAAGGTTCAAAGTAATCATCTCTTATATTATAAGGTTATAATATAACATCTATTTTTAAATAATGAGTCGCAAGATTTTTTGCATTTTCATATTTTAAACACCAATAATTTTCAGGAACCAAGACACTGCCTGAAAGATTGACCAAGATTCGCCTGTAACTCTTTCTACCAAGCCGAAGTGCGGCCCCTTGGGTGCCCGGGGGGAGGGGGTGCTGGTAGTCAAACCTGTTGTTGAACACAGAGGGTGGAAAAGAATGAGAAGTAAGGAGTACCTTGGCTATGGAAGAGGGTACCTGTTGGTACGTGGGTGATGGGTGGTAGAGAGTGGATACTGGTGTGACTTTAGGATGGTACAAGTGTCAGTAATAGAAACTTATAGTTTGCATTCACAGCCACACTCCGAAGAATGAGTCTGCGAAAAAATACAGGAGCTTATACAAAACAATCTATATTCTGATCGTCCGAGAAAAAGAACGCCATGGCCTCAAATGACTTGGGTTGACTTAGATTCTTCTTTGATGTTGATAAGTTTGTTCGTCCGTGTGCTGATCTAAGCCGGCACAAAAAATATATCTTTTTAAAAGGGGAAATTGTTAGGCGAAAAAGTGGGTAGGGTGGGTTCGAAGAGGCGCCAATCGCTGGACTAAACACCTCTTCTTTGGACCCTTGACGTGCCGTATCAAAGGTTCAATGTAATTTACTGAATATTTTTTATATCGCTAGGTGAAATTCTGAGAACAATGAATAGAAATTCCTGTTCATCTACTCTGGGGAAGATTAAGTAAACAGAGTTCCAATGTTTCTAAAGGTGGTGACTTGGTTGGCCGGTGGGGGGCTAGGGTGAGCCTAGGGAAACCCTTTGCGCCCCTGACCAGCAATGAATTGCTGCTACTTATTAATTGTTTATCAAATGGCGCGTTAACGAGGATCATGTAAATCTACGGATAGGCTTAACACTAAAGCTGTTCCTGGATGCTGGGGTGATGCTTGATGCTTGGCCAGAATTCGATTATACAAATGATCCAGTGGTCTTTGCCACACTGGGGCGTTTAAGAATCAATTCGCCTATTATTTGTTAAGCCGCTTTTAGGTGTGTTGGTTTCCTTAATAATCAGTTCATTTACTGGATGATCAAATTCTATGAGTGATGCAAAGAATGTTTTCGATGATTTAACCATTGGTATCGAAGAAGAGTACCAGATCATTGATACGGAATCCCGGGAACTGACCTCTTTTATTTCAGACTTCNTGGAACAGGGGGCAGTACTTTTTCGCGATCATGTAAAACCTGAATTTCTACAGTCGCAGATAGAAGTNGGGAGCAGGGTTTGTAAAAACNTTGGTGAAGCAAGAAGTGAAATTTGCCGTTTGAGAAATATGGTTTCAGACATTGCCGCCAGAAATCACTGCAAAATTGTTGCGGCAGGAACCCATCCATTTTCAAAATGGGAGGATCAACTGGTAACCAATAAGGAACGTTACAAAGGCCTGTTGGATTCCATGCAGATTGTAGCAAAACGCCTTTTGATTTTTGGGATGCATGTTCACATTGGGATCAAGGACCGTGACCTTCAGATCGATATCATGAACCAGATGCGTTACTTCATGCCTCATATTTTAACTCTTTCCACATCATCCCCGTTCTGGTGGGGACAGAAGACCGGGTTTAAATCATACCGAAGCATTGTTTTCGAAGACCTCCCACGCACAGGAATTCCTGAGAGATTTGAGTCCTCCGTCGAATATGATCATTATATNGAAACCCTCATTAAGTGTGGNTGNATCGATGAACCGACAAAAATTTGGTGGGATATACGACCCCATCCAAAATTCCCAACCCTTGAGTTCCGAATCTGCGACTGCACCACCCGTGTCAATGAAGTCATTTCAATCGCAGCATTGATTCAGTCCATTGTTGCAAAACTGATCAGTTTGCGTCGTTTAAATCAATCNTGGAGATCCTATCGGACTTCCATGATTGCCGAAAATAAATGGCGNGCCATCAAGGATGGAATTGATGGAAAACTCATCGACTTCGGCAAACAAACCGAAGTTCCAGTAAGCGATTTGGCAGAAGAGTTAATTGAACTGATCGACGACGTCCTTGACCCTCTTGGCACCCGCAAGGATGTTGAATATATTTTCTCGCTTCTCAAAACAGGTTCCAGTGCCGATAGACAGATTTCATGCTACGAGCAAACGGGCAGTCTAGAAGCTGTTGTGGATCAATTGGCCGAAGAAACAATGGTTGATTGTTGAATGTCAATGACCCCTCAAACCAGTATCTAGATCGGAGGCATTTTGATTTTTGTTAAGANAATGGATTTGCCAAGGGTGAATAGGCCCTGGCAACTTTTCATGCAGTTGGGTTCTTCCGGGACCTAGACAGGGTTAAAGTGGAGTACGCTATGATGAAAGAAGATTCGTCTGTGGCTGGTTTCAATGTGACTATGTTCTGGATCTAGCAGAAGGAACTGAAATGCATTATGGGTTGATAGGAAAAACACCTTTATGGAAAGAATTCTAAAGGATAATAATGTCTGACCAACAAGCCTATTCAGAAATGATAAAAAGGGGAAATATTCTAGCTATTGCTCATAAATTAGGAATGGATGGAAATCTTTTCACTGATCCNGGAATGGCAGAGTTCTATTCCAATCATGAATGGATCGTGATCAACAATAACGAAGTAGGAGAAGTTATTAATGCAATTCCAANAATTTCTAGGGCTGATTCAATTCCTTGGGAGGAGTGGTTTATAGTGGATGGTCAAATACGTCATCATGTACTTTTTACTTCAAAGCATNAAAAAAGCAATATGACATGGGAGGGGCACCCTGGTGACAAGGATCATCCCAAACAAGTATTAGGAATGCTGTGGCATGTATATAATGATGATAATCTCACACCATTTTTAAATAGGTAAGATAACTAAGACAAAGAACTCTGCAGGAATGGAAAAGCAATACAAGGTGATCAGATGACAAAATAAAAGCTGTCCAATGTGACCACGTCAAGATAGAACCAATCCTTAGAATTNGCNTCACTGGAAAAGTAGTTGGATAAGGATCTAAAGTTAATTGAGAAGATAGGAGAAGAATCAAAAGATAAGACTGTGGCAATTTGAAATAGTAACCCAAAGCGGTTGAAAAAGATTGCTGTTCAGAATCAGCAAAACACAGAATCAGGTTTAATTTTTTTTTGAATATTTATGGAACTGATAAATAAGTTAAATGATGTTCAAGGCTCCTGTCTTTGCGGGAGTGTCAAGTTTGAGTTGTTTGGAGATGTAGAAGGTTTTTATCTATGCCATTGCACGCGTTGTAGGCGATCAACAGGATCAGCGCATGCATCCAACATTTTTACAATGCCAGAAAATATCAAATGGCTGTCTGGAGAGGGTTTGATTCAACGTTTTGAACTTCCTGAAGCAGAGAGATTTATGAAACAGTTCTGTTCAAAATGTGGTTCAGGAGTACCTTATGTTAACAGGCTTGGGACAAAACTTGTCATTCCTGCTGGAAGTTTAAGCGAGCAGTTTGATGTTTCTCCTGGGAAAAACATCTTTTGGGAATCCAGGGNAAAATGGTATGAAAATGGATTGAAAACACCTAGGCATGCTGAATATTAAATAAACGATAATGACTGATCGATTCATGGTGTTTTTGAGGGGATACCGTCCGCAAGCAGATAATGATCCGCTCGATTTGTCATTTTAGGCGTATCAGGGAACTTACCTTTCACCCACGGACGGTTTATTTTTCCAGATGCATAAGTTAGGNCCTGAATGGGNTAATAGCTTCAGCCTTTCTNGGATCATTGTCTCNTAATNCACTTTCCGANAGATGTCAAAGTGATCTGAAATGTTTTGTGCTAAGAAATTCACTAGGGCAATCGAATTTTGTGGAAAGGATTCGTTCCAGCTGGTTTATCTTTCATCAGGGGGGATTTCATCGAATCGGAAAGCAACTCTGACCCTCAAAAACTATAGTAAGCCGAACGCCCTGAAGTCTCAACCGATTTTGCCGGGATCATGCGGGAGGAACCGGAGTGAAGTGAAAGCATGAGGAAGGCAGCCGGATGCCCTGGGCCTGCAACTGCTGGAGCCGGAAGAGGTAAGCCGCTCCACGCATCAGGTTATCGGCAACGTCAACTACCCGGCGGTTTTCGG
This sequence comes from Deltaproteobacteria bacterium, assembly GCA_002683785.1. Lineage (GTDB taxonomy): Bacteria > SAR324 > SAR324 > SAR324 > NAC60-12 > UBA1014. Next base: position 2,546 of record NYUB01000085.1, on the reverse strand, counting down.
TGTCGTCCAGATAAGACCCTTTGACCCATGCGTTGAAGGCTCCCATCGCTGGTCCGCACCAAATCTGGTAATCTGTTTCCCTTCCTGATTCTCCATGATTCGACCAACGTGAAGAGAGGCCGAGGTACCAGCGAAATATAAGGGCCATGCGCCGTTTCGGATGATTTCGCGCACGTTCGATCTGGTGTGGGTCCCGGGAAAGAAAAAAGGATTCTGTTTCCGCCCAGACTTCGTCCAGACTTTTGCGGAAGATCTGCTTTTCCAGCTTTTGCTTTTCCTCGAGGGGAATTTCCTCGATCGATTCATAGTTACGGTACAGTTCATATAGCTTTTGGGCTCGCATCGGGAAAAGAGTTCCTCGCTTGAGCACCTGAAGCTGGACCCCCATTTCGAACATGTCTGCGGCTGGAGCCATGCTGACATCTGCCATCTCTGCCTGGGCCAGTAGTTTTTTGGTATGTTGGGAGGCTGCTGCCTCAGTGCATCCCTGATTCACCGATCCAGTCACCACGTATCCTGCACCCATCATGAACGCCGCGAGAACCGAGGCTGGGGTGCTGATGCCTCCACCGGCACCGACCCGAATCGGTTGTGCATAATTCTCTTCTGCCTGAATTCGGTCACGTAATGTCAGAATCGAAGGTAACAGTGCGACAAGAGGACGGTTGTCCGTGTGACCTCCGGAGTCGGCTTCGACGGTGATGTCATCGGCCATCGGCACCCGAGTTGCGAGACCTGCCTGAAGTTCAGTGATCCGACCTTCTTCCAAAAGTTTCTTCAGCATCCGTTCTGGTGCAGGACGCATGAATTTTTCTGCGACTTCGCTGCGTGATATTTTGGCAATCACCCGGTTTCCTATCTGAACCTGATCGTCATGGCCTAGACTCAAGCCGCTAACACGGTATTGAACGATGTGGGGGGTGAGATCCAGAAAGGCCGAGGCTTCCACGGTTTTTACACCGTGACGGATGAAGAGTTCGGCGGCGGCCCTCTCGATTGCGTCTTCTGCGGGGCTGTGGATCAGGTTGAAGGCATAAGGTCCTTCGGGCAGGGCATTCTGGATCGTGTGGATTGCTTCTTCGATTCGGGTAGGAACCAGGCCTGCCGCACCGAAACTGCCGAGAAGCTCTGCCTTCCCCATCGCCGTCACTAACGCTTCCGATGCAATTCCGTTGGCCATCGCACCACTCATGTAGGGCAGCCGTATCCCATGGTCTTTCATGAACCCTCTATCACCCAATTGGTGAGGTAATAAAGGGAGGAGATAACCCAGGACTTCCATTGAAGTTCTGCCGGATCCCTCTTCTATTTCGCTTTCAATGCAGACTCCCGTGCGTGAACCGTCGTCCCTCAAGACATAACAGACTTCCTCCAGTCGGAGCAGTGCCTGCCGGATTTCTCCTTCTTCCACAGCCAGCTTTTCTACTGCTGCTTCAAGCTTTTCGTACCTTTGCCCGGATGAACCCTCAATCTCAATGAATGGCATTGCATTTCTCTTCTGGTTTAATCTCTGCCAATGATCTTAACTGGCCATCCTCGAAGTTCCCACTTCCTTTTTCCTTACTGTTTCTCAAAAACCTGATTTTCCGGGGATGGAAACATATCAAACTTCACAAATATCGATATTTGTCAATATGTATTATTGCTCGGTGACAATCCCCAGGGTTCATGGGAAAATTATAAAAAATTTATACATCTGTATCGGCTGAAGATTGAAGGAACCCCGAAAACCTCCGCCGCTTTTGATTTCCCGGATCAGGAGAAACAGAATTCGATTCCACCATGGGGTTCACGGCAAAGCAGCGGAGATTCTACAGGGCAGTTCGACAGGAGGCATCATACCGGCAGTTCAGTCTGGAAGCAGGGATAGGGACACACAGGGAAGGGGGTAAGAGGAATCCCGGCCTATTGAGTCCGCTGGGCCGATTCAGAAACTGCTGGAGGGACGTTCGGAAAAATTCGGCCTCCCCGTGTCAACGCAGGTGGATAGCTCCAGGGTGGAGTTAGGAAACCGGCAATCATTAGCAACACTTCATCACGGAGTCATTCATGCCAAGTTTTGTGATCACCGAAAAGTGTGACGGCTGTCAGGGGCAGGACAAAACAGCCTGCATGTACATTTGTCCCCACGACCTGATGGTTCTGGACAAGGGCAAAAAGAAAGCTGTCAATCAGGAACCAGTCCAATGCTGGGAATGTTACAACTGTGTCAAGATTTGTCCGCAGCAAGCAATCGAGGTTCGAGGCTTTGCTGAATTCACACCTCTCGGCGCTTCGGTCATACCTCTTCGGAGTTCGGACACCATCATGTGGACCGTCAAGTTCCGCAACGGAAACATCAAACGTTTCAAATTCCCGATCCGTACGGTACCGGAAGGAGAAGTGGACATCTATGCGGGTGCAGGAAGCGCTAACGCAGATCCGACAAAAATCAAAGAACCCGGGTTGTTCACCCAACAGGCTGCAGGCACGACTTTTTCGATCCCGGCCTGAGCAGTTCTGTGGTGGGAATGAAGATGTTCCCAAACAATCGGGGAAGCCCCAAT
>NYUB01000084.1 GCA_002683785.1 Deltaproteobacteria bacterium | reverse complement strand
AAAGTTGAGAAGAATTAGAATTTAAAGGGCCTCTAGACCCATCTTCCCGTTCAGGAGAGGAACTTTGTCTCGCTTGACCCATGCCCAGATGTATGATTCGCTAACACCTTTGTGTTTGGTGAATTCGTTTTGATTCAGTAACGGATATTATTTTTTAGAAAAGAACATGGCAGAATTTTTCGAGGCACTGGTTTTACTTATCCTGTATCTCTATGTTGGTGGAATTATTATGGCCATTCCTCTAAGCATTATTTTTTACATCTATGCTGAAAAACCTGGCAAAATATTATCGGATTGGAAGATAGCAGACTGGATTAAAGATAATTCAAAATTTGTAAGTAGGACAACACTGGTCTGCGGTTTTTTCCTTTCAATTCTCATTTCTACTGTTGGAGACTATCCTCATCCAATAAGAACCATGATAGATGTGGTTTTTAGTGACTGAACCCTCTTCCTTTCAATCAATTATGGAAAGCGCCTTTGAACAAATAATCTCTGGTTTTTGGTTTGGGATCGGCTTCATGGGGTCAATTGCAGTTACGGCAATGGCTTTCGCTTTAATAGCAACTTTCGTTTTCATTGGTTATTTTATGTTTCGCAAGAAAAAGGTTTAACTTCTTGCTCGATGATTTTTCAATTTTGTTCAGCTTTCTCACCACTTTTGAAATTCTGAGGTGAGAATGATCCTCTCATAAGGGCCCATCGTTTTATCTTTCCTCTTTGCCCTGTTTCACAATCGTTCTGGGTTTATCAACCTGCCAGAGAGTAGTTTGCATAGGGTCAGCACTGATTTAAAACCCAAAGGATTCAATCCAGCCAACCCGGAGAGGATTGAAAAGAAATCGGACCGAAATCTTTGTAAGCGTTTTTAATGGCATTTTCACAAATCTCGCGGTATCGCTCAGGATATGTCTCATGAGAAAGTCTCACGGAAATTTCGTTAGGGATACTTCGAAAACGGTTTTAGGTTCTGAACAATACACCTTCCCAGGCCAAATGAGCTAGGCTAAGACTTGGTGGCTGAAATAAACCATGTCGAAGACGGCCCCAGACTCCATCATCGCGAACAAATTGACTCAGTGTTTCATTGAGCGCTGAGCGTTCTTCACCCTGTAGTCGTTCACCTTCTTCTCCTGCTAAGCGAATGGTTTCCCCTGCAGGCCCCAGTGCCATGGCAAAGTACACGGATTCTTCAATGGTTCTGCCGATGCAGATGTCGGAATCATGTCGCTCAAAAGTGATCTGATGAAAATTCGTGCTTTTGAGAATTTCGCTTACCATGTCGGGGCCGGACATGGAAAACGGTCCGGGTCCACAATGGACTTGATCGGTTTCTTCATCAGAGACGACGGGCACGATCTCCTTCACCCTCAATTCGGCATCATGAAGCCAAGGATTGTCTTCCCATTTGCGCCACACGATCATATCCCGGCGGCCGCAGGGTTTGAGCGATTTATTGATATTGTTCATGGCCGCACCGGGTAGATTGAAAAACATCGTACCAAAGCGGGCGAAGGCGTCATCATAGGGTCCTTGTAGATCATCCCTTTCCACATCTGCCACCATAAATCCGGCGTTTTCCACTCCCTTATGAGAAGCGTCCGCCTCGGCTTCGCGAATGAAATTAGCGGTGCAATCCACACCCACTGCTTCTCCCGAGGGTCCAAGATTACCTGCCAACTGCATGGTGCTGTCTCCAAATCCGCAGCCGATATCCAATACTCTGAATCCTTCGGGGTGCAGATTCCTGCTTAGGAAGGCATCGCTATGAGAAGACAGACCCTCGACGAGCAGATGCATGAAACGTAAGAACTTTTCGAACAATACTGTGTTCCAAACTTCGATAAAAATATCATTATTCATGAGGGCTGCCATAGTATTCTGCTGTTTCTATATGAGTGATTTCTCATTCTGCACATGCAGTCATGAACTTATCTTCAACCATAAGATAGCGTTAACATTAGGTTAAGTTGCAAGAAGGTGAGCAACACCATAGGTTGGAAAGTTGTACTGTTCTGGATTGAATTCGAATTCGCTCATCTTTTAGGATTCACCAGGGCCAAACGTGAGGAAGTTTTTTTTCATTTTTTAGGTTATCATTTATGTAGCCAATCAAATCTCCAGCATCAATACACCCCAATCTCCCCTCAGTCATTTAGACTTTTTTTGTCAACCCTAATCCCAGTTTTCTACGACAAAATCATTCCGTTTGCTGCTGTGTTATGAACCAACTCCAGGAAGCTTCAGAAGCCCCATGATGTGTATGTTCACTATGGAATGGGTTTATTTGTGGACCCCTCAAAGAATTTATAGTGTTTTTTTTTAGAAAAAGTGTCAGACTACGGAGGTAATTTATTTAATTTTTCCTAAAAAATTGTTATGGCAACAGGTACAGTAAAATGGTTTAACCCTAGCAAGGGTTTTGGTTTCATTAGTCAAGATGAAGCAGGTAAAGATGTTTTTGTTCATTCAAATGAACTGAATGGTGTCTACATTAATGAAGGTGACAATGTGGAATTTGAAATAGTTGAGACTGAAAAAGGTCTTTCAGCTCAAAACATTAAAAAACTCTAATTGTATCCCTCCTTTATCTGAATCATAGAATGTAGTTGGTCACTCAAATGAGTGACCGACCCAGTTTAAAGCTGGGTCTGATTTTGGTCTCAACTGATTTCTCTTCAGTGGTCTTATCCTGTTTCCGCATACAATAATACTCTAACGGCCTCTAGGTTCCGAACCAAACCCTGGAAACTTCAGAAGCTTCGTGATGGGAAAAATTTTCTTTCACTTGCCACCTGGCCAGAATGGATTGCAAAGGATAAAAAGCCCCCAAGAATGAACTGGTTTGCGTGATCCAAGTGACTCAAAACAACCCTCCATTATAACCAGAAGGCCTAAGATTCGAATCCTTCCCGACCGACTATGAATAAAAATTTAAATTTTCAGAAACCATAAAGGTGCTCTATATTTCCTGAGGGTTCAGATCTCAACCCATCTGCTCCCTTCGCGGGCGGACTTTACGGCGGCATGGACAAAGTCGAGGGTGTGGAAACCGTCCTCGAAGCTGGGGTGCTCGGTGGACATCGGATCTGGGACTCGACCTTCCTTCAGGGCCTGGATCCGGTCACCGAGATCGCGGTAAAGGTTGGCAAAGGCCAACGGCATTCCTTCCGCATGCCCCACGGTGATGCGTGACGCACGGATGGCTTCGGGCTGCAATCCTTCGGCACCCCGTTCCAAAATACGGGTGGGTTCTCCAAGCGGAGTCCAATGAAGCTGGTTGGGCTGTTCCTGCTCCCAACGGAATCCTCCCTTTTCCCCAAAGACCTGAATCCTTAGTCCATGGGCTCTGCCGACTGCGAGCCCACTGGTCCAAAGTCGTCCCACGGTGCCTCCGTCCATACGGAAGGACACCATCGAATCATCTTCCAGAACCCGTCCTTCAACGGAGTTGGCAAAATCAGCAGAAAGGCTGCTCACCCTCTGTCCGGTCACAAAGCAGGCCATGTGCAGTGCATGGATCCCTGCGTCTGCGGTGACGGCGGATACTCCCGCCTGTTTTGGATCGAAACGCCAGCGTACCCGCGGATTGTCTGCATCCGCTGCATCGGCAAAGAAACCACCTGCGAATTCAGCAAAAACGACCCGGATCTTGCCGAGTTCCCCGCGTTGGATCGCCGCCCGCATCTGGCGCACCAAAGGATACCCGCTATAACCAAAATTGACGGCATTCACCCGGTTCAACTCTCTGGCCGTTTTCACCAGTGTTTTTGCATCCTCCAAATCGGTCGTGAGGGGTTTTTCACAAAAAACGTGAAATCCTTTTTCGAGGAAAGCCTTTGAAATTTCAAAATGGGTTTCATTGGGAGTTGCCACGGTTACCAGGTCGATGCGGTCCTTGCGGGCAGATTCTGCTTCGAGCATTTCCTTCCAGTTTCCGTAGGCCCGGTCTTCTTGGAGTCCCAGGCTTTTTCCATAATCCCGGCTGCGTGTTGGATCCAAATCGAGGGCACCTGCTGCAAAGCGGAATTTTCCGTCCAGTTCCGCTCCAATCCGATGGGCAAAGCCGATCTGGCTACCTTCTCCCCCTCCTATCAAACCCCAATTCAAAATTTCTGTCATTGTGTATCCTTCTCATAAAAAATAGTTTAAAAATCTGTTTTCACTAATTTAGAAAATCATGATTCTGGCGGCTGCTCATTTTCCTTCAATCCTTTGAACCTCTGCTTGTGTGTGATGGGTAGAAGACTCAAAATAATAAAATAAACGAATTTAAAAGATCCAATTCCACAGCCAGGTTCTAGGCTCAGAAGTCTGGAATCGTTCAGTCCGATATCTTCAATAGATCATCAACCTCAAAACGCTTTAACAATTATGTCCAGAGAAGCCGAAAAAATCGATTTTGAAATCACCCATCATCTTCCCAACCAGCTTGGGGAATGCCCCGTCTGGGATGAACGTGAAGAATTGCTCTACTGGGTCGACATCAAAGCCAGACAGATTCTGCGTCACGATCCTTCCCGTGAGATCACGGAATCCCGGGATGTTCCAGGAAGACCGGGAATGCTGGCGCTTTGCGAAGACGGGGGACTGGTGGTCGCCCAGGAAAGGGGGCTTCAACGTTTCAGTTTCGAAGCAGGGCTGCAGGAATTTCTGGTTCAGGTCGAACCTTCAGATAACAAAAAATTGCGTGTCAATGATTCCAAAGTGGATCGTTCCGGAAGGCTGTGGCTTTCCTCGATGGCCGATCCCAGTATCCCGGGTGAGAAGCATGGAAGTCTTTTCTTTTGGGAGAGAGGTAAACCCGTCCGGAAAATCGCAGGCCCTCTGGGAGTAGGCAACGGGATGGCTTTTGCAGAAGATCGAGAAACCTTCTGGTATGCCGACACCCATGCCCGTACCATTTGGAAATGCAGGATGAATCCAGAAGACGGAAGCCTGATCGAACAGGAAGTGTTTGCCGAATATTTTTCCGAGCCAGGACGTCCCGACGGAGCCTGCATTGATGCAGAAGGGTTCTATTGGGTTGCAGTGGTGGACGGATGGCGGCTCGATCGATTCAGTCCTGACGGGAATCTGGAGCGCTCCCTCGCCGTTCCTTTCCAAAAACCAAGTTGTCCCGCGTTTGGAGGCAAAGACCTTTCTTTGCTCTATGTGACAAGCATCTCCCGTGGCAGTTCGACCCCGCTGGAACCAGACCAACCGGATGCCGGCAAGCTGATCGCCCTCGAACCTGGAATCAGCGGAGTTCCTGAACCCAGGCTTTCGAATTGGGATGCAGCAACATGAAAAGGATCAGGAAAGGATCCTCTTGAGGGTTTTGCGGTAGGTGTTTTTGATTGTTTCCTCTTCAAGGTGTCGGCCCCCATGAATCACTTGCTTTCCTCCAACAAAAACATCCCGAACCAGCGGGGCGTTGCCTGAAAAGATCCAGCCGTCGAGCAATGCATCTCCTTTTCGTCCTTCCAGCAGGGGATGTTCGTAGTCAAGTACCAACCAATCCGCCCGGGAACCTTCTTTCAGTTGACCTGTTCCTAAACCGAGGGCCTGGGAACCACCTGCCAAGGCTTTTTCGAAAAGATACCTGCCCGTCGACATCCCGGAGTCTCCGCAAAGCAGGTTGCGCTGTCTTTGAAGCAGCCTCTGCTGGTATTCCAGCCAACGCAGTTCCTCGGAAACACTGACCGAGATGTGACTGTCGGAACCGATTCCAAACGATCCGCCTTCGCTTAAAAATTCCTGCATCGGAAAAAGGCCGTCCCCAAGGTTGGCTTCGGTGGTCGGACATAGACCAGCGACCGCTTCGGAACCTGCCAGAAGTTCACGCTCCCGTTCATCAAGGTGGGTCGCATGGATCAAACACCAGCGTGCATCGGGCTCGTGGTTTTCAAAAAGCCATTGCACAGGTCGTTTTCCACACCATTCCAGGCAGTCCTCGACTTCAGCCGTCTGCTCTGCAGTATGAAGATGCAGGGGGCCTTCCGGGCAGAATTGGTGAAAAGTCGGAAGGACTTCATCCAGCAGTTCGGGGCTGACCGCCCGCAGTGAATGGGGCGCCATCCCCAGTCGTCGGACTGTATGCTGCTCAAAGAAAGGGAGAAGCCTTTCAAGCAAACGGAGGAAGTCTTCAGGCTGGTGGAGAAATCGACATTGCTGAAGGGAAGGTTCCTTTGCTCCGAAATCTCCATATCGGTAAAGCACGGGAAGGTGTGTCAGTCCAATCCCCGTGGCATCCGAGGCAGCAAGGATCCTCTCCGACATCTCAGCCGGATTATCATATTTTTGACCGTCGACTGCATGATGCAGGTAATGGAACTCTCCCACCGATGTAAATCCTGCCTTGAGCATTTCCAGGTAAAGCTGCGAGGCAATCACTTGCACGTCCTCCGGAGTGAGCACCTCCAGAAATTGATACATCCTTTTACGCCAGCTCCAGAANGAATCCTCCTTCCCGGAACGCGTCTCGGTCAGACCTGCCATCGCACGCTGGAAGGCATGGGAATGAAGATTGGGCATGCCTGGCATCACGGCTCCATGGATCTGCTGTTCAGCTTCATCAGAGCGGCCTTCACAGATGCTGCTGATTCTGCCCTGATCATCAATTTCCAGCAATTGGTTTTCAGACCAACCTTGAGAAAGCAGAATTTGTGGACAGAAGAAAATATTCATGACTGGCAATCGGATTGTTTTGGGGATNATCCGGTGTTATAAAGGCAGAGTGATAGGCCTGCAAAACAAATCATGAAAACTCCTCTATGAACCCTTCCCCAGATTGGGACCTGCTTTGGCATTCCGCGTCCCTGGTTTGCATGAACGAGGGAGGAGCCGCTTATGGACTGATCGAAAATGGCGCCATTGCCGTCAAAGACGAGGAAATCGCCTGGATTGGAAGGGTCTCTGAACTTCCAGGACCTCCGGAAAGCCTGGCCAAGGAAGTCCGTGAGGAACATGGGCGTTGCATCACCCCGGGACTGATCGACAGTCACACCCATCTGGTATATGCGGGAAACCGTGCACGGGAATTCGAAATGCGGCTCCAGGGCGCGACCTACGAGGAACTTGCAAAGGCCGGAGGAGGGATTCTTTCCACGGTAAAAGCAACACGAAACGCGAACGAAGAAGAACTCTTGCAGGCCTCCAAGCCACGTCTAAAATCCCTGCTTGCTGAAGGAGTGACCACTGTTGAAATCAAATCCGGTTACGGGCTGGAAGTCGAGACCGAATGCCAAATGCTCAAGGTGGCAAGAAGGCTTGGACGGGAATTTCCTGTCCATGTTTCCACCAGTTTTCTGGGCGCCCATGCACTTCCCTTGGAATTTCAGGGAAGGAGTGACGATTACATCGATCTGGTCTGCACGGAAATGATGCAGGAGGTTGCCAAACAGGGACTGGCGGACGCGGTCGATGCTTTCTGTGAAGGAATCGGATTCAGCTTGCCCCAGACAGAACGCGTTTTCCAGGCAGCCAGGAATCTGGGGATTCCTGTCAAACTGCATGCGGAACAATTGAGTGACCTCAAGGGGGCCCGACTGGCCGCAGAATATGGAGCCATTTCAGCGGATCACCTAGAATACATCGAAGAAGACGGAGTCAGGGCGATGTCCGAATCAGGGACCGTAGCCAACCTGCTTCCTGGCGCTTTTTACTTCCTTCGGGAAACAAAGCTTCCTCCAATGGATCTTTTCCGCAGTTACGGAGTCCCGGTGGNGCTTGCCACAGATTGCAACCCAGGGAGTTCTCCCGCAGAATCTTTGTTGATGATGATGAACATGGGTTGCACCCTCTTCCGGATGACGCCAGAAGAAACCCTTGCTGGAGTCACCAGGAACGCGGCAAAAGCTCTGGGTTTGCTAGATCGTGGGGTTTTGGCAACCGGAAGACGTGCTGATTTGGTGGTTTGGGAAGTCGAGCATCCTGCCGAACTTTCCTACCGCTTTGGAGTCAATCCCTGCCGCACGGTTGTGCAATCCGGCAACATCGTCCGGGACCAGGGAACTTCGATTCAACTCAACTGAAACTTAGGAATCACTATGGGAAAACCTGTCAGAAACGACCCGAAACGCAGCATACGGGCACCACGAGGAACCCAGCTCAGTTGCAAAAGCTGGCTTACCGAAGCACCGATGCGGATGCTGATGAACAACCTCGACCCGGAAGTCGCAGAAAAACCGGAAGACCTCGTCGTCTATGGCGGAATTGGGCGTGCCGCCCGCAACTGGGATTGTTACGACCGCATCATCGAAACTCTGAAGCGCCTGGAAAACGATCAGTCTTTGTTGATCCAGTCTGGTAAACCGGTGGGAGTGTTCGAAACCCATCCCAATGCACCACGAGTCCTGATTGCCAACTCGAACCTCGTCCCCCACTGGGCGACCTGGGAGCATTTTCATGAACTCGACCGCAAGGGACTGTTCATGTTCGGCCAGATGACGGCGGGTTCCTGGATCTACATTGCCAGCCAGGGCATCATCCAGGGCACCTACGAAACCTTTGTTGAACTGGGAAGACAGCATTTTTCAGGCAACTGGTCTGGTAAATGGATCCTCACCGCAGGTTTGGGCGGCATGGGAGGAGCACAACCCCTGGCGGCCACCATGGCCGGGGCTTCGATGCTGGCGGTGGAATGTGATCCCTTTCGCATCCAACGCAGGCTGGAAACGGGCTATCTGGATGAATCTGCAGAAACCCTCGATGAAGCCCTGAAGATCCTTGATACACATCATCAACAGGGCAAAGCGGTTTCAGTGGGGCTGCTCGGAAATGCTGCAGAAATCCTGCCGGAAATGATTCGGCGCGGGGTCCGTCCAGATGCCGTCACCGACCAGACTTCGGCGCACGATCCGCTCAATGGCTATCTGCCGGAGGGCTGGACCCTGGAAAAGGCAGAACTGTTGAGGAAAACAGAACCCAAGGCCGTCATCGATGCAGCCATGGATTCAATGGCAGTGCATGTCCAGGCGATGCTCGACTTTCATCGTCAGGGAATTCCAACCATCGACTATGGCAACAACATCCGTCAGATGGCACTTGAAAAAGGAGTCAAAGACGCATTTGATTTTCCAGGGTTTGTTCCTGCCTGCATCCGACCGCTTTTTTGCAAGGGTTATGGTCCTTTCCGCTGGGCTGCGTTGTCTGGAGATCCCGAGGACATCTACCGTACCGATGAGAAGGTGAAAGAACTGATCCCGGATGATCCACACCTTCATAACTGGCTCGAGATGGCGCAGAAGCGCATCCAGTTCCAGGGACTTCCCGCACGGATCTGCTGGGTCGGCTTGGCCGATCGTGCACGGCTCGGCGTTGCATTCAACGACATGGTTCGCAGTGGTGAACTGAAGGCACCGGTGGTGATCGGAAGGGATCATCTCGATTCAGGATCCGTCGCCAGTCCCAACCGTGAAACCGAAGGCATGCGTGATGGTACCGATGCTGTTTCCGACTGGCCTCTGCTCAACGCACTCTTGAACACAGCTGGTGGGGCAACCTGGGTCAGCATCCATCATGGCGGAGGAGTTGGCATGGGATTCGCTCAGCATGCCGGTATGGTAATCGTCTGTGATGGAACTCCTGAAGCAGAAATAAGGCTGAAGCGGGTGCTGCGCAATGATCCTGGAACGGGTGTCATGCGCCATGCCGATGCAGGCTACGAAGAAGCGATTGCCAGCGCCCAAGAAAACCAGCTCGACCTGCCCATGCTCGATCGCTGAAACAATGGTCAGCATCACACTCAAGGACGGAGAACTGACGCTCGCAGAAATGCGTGCGGCGCTGAAAACGCCGCTCAAGGTGGAACTCGATTCCGGATGCCGTAGCCGTATCGAGAAATCGGCAAAGACGGTCGACTCGGTTCTGGAAAAAGACGAAACGGTATACGGCATCAACACCGGTTTCGGTTCCCTCGCAAATACCCGGGTTGCCCCGGACAAGCTTGTTGAACTTCAAAACAACCTCATCCTATCTCATGCGTGTGGAACCGGTCCCCTTCTCGAGGACGGAGTCGTTAGGTTGATCCTGGTACTCAAGCTCAACAGCCTGGTACGTGGTTTTTCCGGAATCCGCATGAAAACCGTGGAATACCTGCAGGCTTTGATCGAATCCGATGCATTGCCCTGCATCCCTTCCAAGGGTTCAGTCGGAGCTTCAGGCGATCTTGCCCCACTGGCACACCTGAGCATGGTCCTCCTCGGTGAAGGTGAAGCTCGAATGGACGGAGAGTTCATTGCCGCCTGGGAACTCTTGCGAAAACTTGGACTGGAACCCCTGGAACTCCAACCCAAGGAGGGACTCGCCCTACTCAACGGGACCCAGGTTTCGACGGCTCTGGCACTGCGTGGTTTATTTGCGGCAGAGGAATGTCTGGCTTCCGCCATCGTTGCAGGATCCTTGACCGTCGAAGCCAGCCTCAGCAGTTACAACCCATTCGATGAGAGGATTCATTCGATCCGTGGACTGAGCGGTCAGAAGGATGTGGCCACGAATTTCAGGTTGTTGCTCAACCAGAGTGAAATCAATGCATCCCATGAAAACTGCGGTCACGTTCAGGATCCCTATTCCCTCCGATGTCAACCCCAGGTGCTGGGTGCCTGCCTGGATCAGCTCCGCTTTGCCGCAGAACAACTCCGGATCGAGGCCAATGCGGTGACGGACAATCCGCTCGTCTTTCCGGAGCAGGCCGAAATCCTCTCCGGAGGCAACTTCCATGCAGAACCAGTGGCCATGATTTCAGACAATCTGGCCCTTTGCATTGCAGAAATAGGAGCCCTGGCCGAACGTAGGATCTCACTTCTCACGGACACCGGCTTCAGCAAACTCCCGGCATTTCTGGCTGAAGATCCAGGACTTCATTCAGGATTCATGATCGCCCAGGTTACTGCAGCTTCCCTGGCCAGTGAAAACAAGAGTCTTGCCCATCCGGCCTCGGTGGACAGCCTGCCAACCTCCGCGAACCAGGAGGATCATGTCAGCATGGCGACCTTTGCTGCACGACGACTCCTGGAAATGGCTGAAAACACAGCAGTCATTCTTGGCATCGAACTGCTTGCTGCTTGCCAGGGCATCGACTTTAGACGGCCCTTGAAAACGTCGCACCTTCTGGAAGAAGCACACCAGATGCTGCGCCAACGAATTCCCCATCTCGACCAGGACCGCCCCCTGGCCCCTGACATCGAGGACGCGGCAGAGATGATCCGCCGCGGTTTGTTTAACGGATGGATGAGACCTCAACTGCTGACCGACTGAAACCTCCCTTTCCTTCTGGAACCGCCCGGCCGGGGTTCCTGCTCATCATCGTGATGGTGATCGGTGCAGCCCTCGGCCTGCTGCTCCTCAATGCCTACCAGCAGAATATCCGCACCCGTTTCCAAAGCCAGGCTTTCCTGCAGAACCAGCTTTTTTTCCTGGAACTGAACCGTACCGTCCAGCATGTGATCCATCATTTCCGACAAAAGTCTCTGGATCAGATTCTGGAAAACTCGTTTCCCCCGGAAGCCCCTTACCTGCCCCGGGATCTCAACCACTGGAGCGTTGAAAACCGCCTTGAAGGAAAGTACCTTCATAACACTTTGCGTTCTTCGAAACGACCAAATAGTGCTTCTTTCAATCTGCTGCTGATCCTTGAAAAACAGGACCTCACTGAAAGACCCTGGACCCTGTTCAGCAGCAGCATGACGGACCCGCCGGAACCGGTTCAGGTCGAAGCTGAATCACAAGCCTTGCTCGATTGGCAGAACCGGCCATTCTGGCTCCCTCAATCAGAAGACAGTCCAAATTTTGGAAAAACCTTGGAAGGGATAAAGTCGGTAGAAATTAGCGGTGCCCTGATGCAGGCTTTTTACGATAACGGAAGCCAGCAATCAATACTGATTGAGGGAGGCAACCAATTCATCCGGATTTTGGAAAATCCCCCGGATCCACTTTTCTTGAAGATCGATTTGGAAACATTATCTTCACCTTCGGTTTATCTGGAAGTTGAAGGTCCGGTCCGGATGGAAGCCCACGAAGGGCCAGGATTCCCTCAAAACACTCCATTGCTCATGATCAAAGTTTTTGGAAACTTGAGCTTCACCCGGAACAGTCCAAACCTTGATCAGGGTCAGGCAGGGGGGCATTTCCTGATTTTGGGTAATCCCTGTTTTGAATTGGAGCAAGGGCTTTCTGAGGTTTTTTTCAGCGGCAGCCTGAGCTGCAGCCATCCCCCGACTCCCGGTGGTCTGCTGAAGTTGAAGCATCAATCGGGGCCTGGAAACGTACCGCCACCGTTTCAGGCGGATTTCTTACGTTTTGGAGGAGTGCTGATCCGGGAGGAATGATCCAGGAAATCAGTGTGGTGTTTCCAAAGAGATCCGGCCCAACTTCCCAGAACGAAAATCCTTGAGCAGCATCGACGCCGTCCGTTGACGGTCCACCCCACCTTTTTTCAGGCAACCCCGCTTAAGGCCGATGGCTTCAAGCAGAAGTTCGGGTTCCACTTCTTCCTCTGACGGATCCAAAGCATAATGCTGGAAAAGACGTGAGGCAGGATTTTCATGGAGTGCCGACAGCAGGAATTCAGCAATCCTCTCCTTGCCAACGATTTCGTCCTTGATGGCACCCGTCAGCGTCAATTGCAATCCTGTCTCAAGGTTAGCGATCTTAGGGAAAAGGATCCCCGGGGTGTCGAGCAGTTCAACATCACGGTCGAGTAAGATCCATTCCTGATGCCTTGTGACTCCCGGGGTTGGCCCGGTTTCTGTCGCCTTGCGATGGGTGATGCCGTTGATCAGGGAGGACTTTCCCACATTCGGTATCCCGATCACCATCAGTCTCAATGCAGGCGGTCGGATCCCTTTTCGCTGAAAACGCTCCTGTCGGGACTGCATCATCCTCCGAATTTCTGGAAGGATCTTGCGCAATCCACGCTTCTCCAAAACATCGATGAACAAAAAAGCTATCCCTTGTACCTGAAAATAACGGGTCCAGTCCTGTGTTGCCTCTTCGTCCGAAAGTGAGGTCTTGTTGAAAAGAACCAACCTTTTCTTTTCTCCCAACAATTTTTCGAATTCTAAATTGGCCGAAGCAAAGGGAATTCTCGCATCCCTCAACTCAAGCACCGCATCCACACGCTTGAGCTTTTGCTGAAGTTGTTTCTCAGCCTTGTACATGTGCCCCGGAAACCAGTTGATCTCCTGAGGGTTAACATCCTTAAAACGGTCTAGTGAACTGATATCTTTAGGTTTTTCAGACATCTCAATTTTGACAATTTACGGGAGAACACCTCTTTTTGGGTTTACTCTCACAGTTACTCTCACAGTTGGAATGGAAAAAAGATGCAAAAACCCAATTTTTTAAGAAAACATAGAAACTCTTCATGTTACCATTTTCGTGTTTGTATACCCCTTGATTTGCAGGAACATTTCAAGGATAAAAAAGACTTCACAATCTCCTTGAGAACAGGTGTATATCGGGATGCATCAAGAACTGCGACTAAATTATACACATTATCACAGATAATCTTTGACAAAATAAGGATGCAGGAAATTGATTTAGACCATGAGGGAGTGAAAAAGATATTGATGGTTGAGATAACCAGAAACATCAAACATTCACAATTGACTAAATGGGATGCAACAAGTGATGTGAAAAAGTATGGAAGTCTTTTGAAGATTGCAAAAGATGAAGAATCTCAATCAGATGATTATTTGATTGAAAAAGTTGACTCAAGAATAGAACAACATCTGAAAAATCTAGGATACAGGACTTCCAAGAAATCCTATGAATACAAACAACTTCGTGCAAACTTCATCCAACTTTGGACTCTAAGGAATGAGTTGAAAGAACAAATGTTATTAAGTACTGACGGAACAAATCTTGACCAGTTGTTTTTTCAAAAGTGTAACGAAAGTTTTGGATTGGATCTTCCTGTAAATATACAAAATGTTAGACAATCTTTTCCATCTAATATCAATCAATCTTCTCAAGAAGTTGTTGATGAAACTGAGACTGAGAAGATCAACGATGTTCTTCCAAAGTTTCTAGAGTTTTGGAACAGGAGAGATAACAAAGAAGAGACTACAAAAGGTTATGGAACCAAGATCCGTCACTTTGTTGAGTTAGTTGGGAATCTTCCATTGAACAAAATTACGAGTAAGGTAGTTCGGGAATACAAGGAGAAATATCTTCATATCCCCAATAGAAGAGAATTGATTCCAGAATTTAAGGATAAGTCTATTTCAGAAATATTATTGATGGATACTTCTTCTGAAGAAAAAAGAAGTCTCTACTCACTCAATCAATCCATTCGGATGTTGTCCACTTTCTCAAAGTGGTGTTGTGCAAACTCAGATATGACTGATAATCCTTTTTCAACTGCAACTGAAAAGGGATTGAAAAGAGAAGATAAGATCAAGGGATTTACAGATGAAGAGATCTGTAGGATTTTTGATCCTAATCTTTTTCTAAGTTCAACAATAAACAAAAAGGG
>NYUB01000083.1 GCA_002683785.1 Deltaproteobacteria bacterium | reverse complement strand
CTAAAATTTAAAAAAATTATCTTTTCAGTCTTTGATTTCATACAACGATATACCTTGCATTGATCCAAAAAGCAGTAGAAACAATAATTTCGGAATCTACCAGTATTTCAAATTGGTTTTTTATTCAATATGTCTGACCCAATTAATGATTTTGAAATGGGTTTGAAAGGTGATGAATAAAATTCAAACCTTGCATTTCTCCAGTCTGACTATGAATCGGGTTTAAGCTCCAAAAGAAAAATTGCTGAAAAGCATGAGATCTCGAATGTAAACTTGTGGAGAAATTTAAAAGAAGGCGGATGGGAATATTGGAAAAGAAGGGATCAGGTGATGAAGGCATTCTCGGAATCATCAGTTTTTATAATGATGACTATGAGAGCGGATGATTTTGAGGAGCTTNTCCTATTTTAGCCCCATCTTGGCCCTCCATAGGNAATGAGTTATCAAAATATTAACTCANCACCGTGGACCAATTNTAGGGGGCTGATCAGGATCCGAGGATTTCGTCGACGGTGGGAGGTACGTAGACGAGTTTACTGACGTTGATCGCCTTGTGTCCTTTGTAGGATCCCTGAAAACCCCTGAATTTTTCAATTCCGTTGACGATCACGGGGATCGGTTGCTGGGTTTCGTGTTCAAGGTAGATCAGGTCATCCTGTTGCAGATTCAGGAAATCCCTTACCGTGAGTTCGGTCTGTCCCAGCAAGGCCACCAGTTCGATATGGCTCATGTTGAGGTTTTTGGTGAAACGGTTGCTCCAGGTATTGTCCTTTTCGTCCTGTTCACTCTGGAATCCTGCATTCAGTCGGCTCCGGACGGGTTCGATCATGGAGTAAGGGACACAGAGGGTGACGGACATCGGGGCACGTCCGATTTCAACATCGAAGGTGACGACGATCACGATTTCACTGTGTGGGACGATGGCAACGAACTGCGGGTTCGTCTCGGCCCGTGCATAATTGATCTGNACGGGGAACACCGGACGCCATGAACTCTGCAGGTCTTCGAGGGCGCTGATGATGACGCGTTTGATCATCCTCGATTCGATCTCGGTGAACTCCCGTCCCTCGGCCTTGACCTCCAGTTCACCATTGCCTCCGAAGAACATGTCGATCAGGGTAAAGACGAGCCGGGTTTCAAGAACCATGATCGCATTGCCGCGGAGCGGGGTCATGCGGAAGAGGTTCATTGAACTCGGGACTGGCAGNGTTTTCAGGAATTCTCCGAACTTGATCAGTTCGGTGGAACGTACACTGATGTCNACNACCTTGCGCAGTGAGGTCGAAAGAGAAAGCCGGAACATCCTGACAAAACGGTCATGGATGATCTCGAGAGTCGGCATCCGTCCCCGGATGATGCGATCCTGGGCCGTCAGATCGAAGGGGACGACCTCCGACGGGTCATACTCGTCCTCGTCTTCATCTATATCAATTTCATCACTGGCAACTCCTGCCAGCAACGCATCGACTTCATCTTGAGCCAGTACCGATCCCATTCATTATCCTGCTTTGAGGGGCTGGAACATCCAGCAGCAACGTTTGTTATTTGGAAGGCCATGACGGCCACAGACCTGTGCCGAAACACAAGTCTGGGTCAACCATGCAAATTGCGTTCTACCCTGCCACCCGATTTTCGATCGGGACGTATTCCCGGGTGTTTTCNCCCGTGTAAATCTGACGTGGGCGGGCGATTTTGGTCTTAGGATCCTCATGCATTTCTTTCCATTGAGCAATCCATCCAGGCAGCCTTCCGAGGGCAAACATGACGGTAAACATGTTCTCTGGGATGCCGATCGCACGGTAGATGATGCCGCTGTAGAAATCGACGTTGGGATAGAGCTTGCGCTCGATGAAGTACTCATCGGAAAGGGCAACTTCCTCAAGCCTGCGGGCAAGGTCCAGCAGAGGATCGTTCACACCCAGGAGATTCAGCACCCGGTCACAGGNCCCTTTGATGATCGTNGCACGGGGGTCGAAATTCTTGTAAACCCGATGTCCGAAACCCATCATGCGAAAATCCGAATCTGGATCCTTGGCCAGACGAATGTACTTGTCCAGATCGTCTCCGTCGGCATGGATGCGTTCCAGCATCCTCAGTACCTGCTGATTGGCACCCCCATGCAGAGGGCCCCAGAGGGCGAGGATGCCCGAGGCTACCGATGCATAAACGTTGGCCATGCTNCTGCCCACCACNCGGACCGTTGAAGCACTGCAATTCTGTTCGTGATCGGCATGCAGGATCAGCAGTAGATCAAGGGCTTTACAGATTTCGGGATCCGCCTCATAGGGCTCAGCCGGAACGGCAAACATCATGTTCAGGAAATTGGCACAGTAGGCGAGTTTGTCCTGCGGGTAGATGATTGGCTGGCCGATTGATTTTTTATAGGAAAAGGCAGCGATCGTNCGGATCTTTGCCATCAGNCTGGCCGTGTTGATCTCGAGTTGATCCACCGAGGCTGCTCCGGATGCTTCTGAATAGAAAGCAGAGAGCGAGGATACCATCGAGGAAAGAATCACCATCGGATGGGCGGTGGTGGAGAAGCCTTCAAAGAAGTGCTTCATGTCTTCATGGATCAGTGAATGCTTACTCAAATGATCATTGAAATTACTCAACTGCTCCACGGAAGGCAGTTCACCGTTCAAGAGCAGGTAGGCCACTTCGACGAAACTCGATTTTTCNGCAAGTTGTTCGATCGGGTAACCTCGGTAGCGGAGAATGCCTTTTTCGCCGTCAAGGAANGTGACGGCACTNCTGCAGGAACCCGTGTTTACATACCCAGGATCGAGGGTGATGTAACCGGTCTTGGACCTCAGTTTGGAAACGTCGATTGCTTTTTCACCTTCGGACCCGGTGATCACAGGCAGTTCGACTGCATCCTGTCCGGGTAGTTGGAGGATAGCGGTGTCACTCATAATCAAACTCCTTTTCAAGGTGCTCTGGATGGTCAGTTACGCCAGCGTTCCAGCTGGGCCAGGATCGCCTTTTGGGCATGCAGGCGGTTTTCCGCCTGGTCATAGACGATGGATCGAGAGCCGTCCATCACTTCAGNGGTGATTTCGCGGTCCCGGTTGGCCGGAAGACAATGCATAACAAGGGAGTTGGGATTAGNTAATTCTAACAATTTCTGGTTGATTTGAAAGCCAAATAGCATTTGTTCACGTTCCTTAAGTTTTTCTTTTTCTCCCATGCTGGCCCAGACATCGGTGTACAACACCTCTGCATCACGGACTGCTTCTGCCGCCTCATGGTAGATGTTGAGTTGGGAAAGCCCGGCATCACGGACCTGATCGACCAGATGTGCTGGTGGCATGGTTTCAGGGGAGGTAGAGATCCGCAGGTCCAGGGGGAGGCGGGTCGCAAGATTGAGCCACGAATTGGTGACGTTGTTGCAGTCTCCGAGGTAGCAGACACTAGTATTTTCAAGCCGGCCGAATTTTTCCCGGATGGTGAGGGCGTCCGCCATCAGCTGGCAGGGGTGATTGAAATCAGTGAGTAAATTACAAACCGGCACATCTGCATGTTCCGACAATTCCAGAACTACTTCGTGGGAGAAAGTTCGGATCAGAATTCCGTCCAGATAACGTGAAAGGACTTTGGCGACGTCCTTCACGGATTCCCTTTTCCCCATCTGGAAATCCTTCTCTGACATGGTCAGAACGTGACCGCCGAGCTGGAAGATCGCGACCTCGCAGGAGACCCTNGTACGTAACGAATCCTTATGAAAGATCATGCCATAGGAACGGCCTTCCAGTTCTTTCGGGCATCGCCCTTCTAGGGTTTTTTGTTTGAGTTCACTGGCGAATTCGAGGTTATTCAGGAGTTCTTCACTACTCCAGTCGAGGAGTGAAATAAAATCGCGTTTCTGGGGCATCTTAGGATCCGTTTCTTATATTCCGAGTTTGCATCTGATTTGAAAAAGGCTTATATACTATCATTAATTTTGTCATTCTTTCCAACTCAAGTCCAGGAACGCCATGCATGAGATGAATGTTTTGGTTACCGTTGCGGTAATCGCGGGACTCTATGTTGCCCTCTTTTACGTTGCTGAAAAAGTGTTCATGCGTGATCCTGAATAAGGTCCTTTTCCGTGTTCCGGGGATCTCTCTGGTCCCGGGNCTGCTTTTGTTGCTTGGCTGCACAGCCACTTCACCGGAGAGNCCAAATTTTTCTTCCNCCATCAATGCAGGTCATTTTGTTGCAACCGGGAAGGTGCTTTTCAGGCAGCCNGAACAGAAACACAGTGGTGATTTAGAACTGCGTTTTTCCGATCAAGGGCAGCTCAGGATGCGGATTTTTACTCCGTTGGTGGGAAGTCTGATCTACGAACTGCGTGCCGACCAAGAGCGGTTGATGGTGCTCGACTACCATAACGAATGGTATGTGCTCAAAGCAAACCGTGCTGAATACCGTCGGGAATGGCTGGGAATGGATCTTTCNCTGGAAGAACTGGGCTGGCTGCTGCAAGGAATCAAAGAAGAAATTCCAAAAGGATGGACGCTGATTTCTCGTAGTCCGGAACGCATGAAACTCAAGAAGTCAGAGATGGAAGTCCTGATCCTTTTCGATGCCCAGGGAAGGATTCTTTCAATGGAAAAATTCACCGGGGGCCTCGCCGAATACGAGGTGAGTATTTCCAGCTATCGTGAATCGCACGCCCTTTCCGCACCCCGTATGGTTCAAATTACGGATTTCAGCGGAACCTACCAAATGCGTCTGGTGTTGAGCCGGGTCCGTCGTCCGGTTTCGTTTGCGGAACCGATTTCCTTTGAAAAACCTGAGGGNCTGGAANCTTTTGAGATGCCTGCTGGGNTNTCAGGAAGTTGAAACATTTTCCTAAAAAAAANTTTCAGTTCTGCCCGACAAATTCCTCGACTGTTTCCTGAAAGACTCCTTCCTGGAAAACGAGACTGCTAAGCTGTCCTTGCGGATTGAGTTTCAAGACTTTCCGAGTTAAAAGCCAGTCNGGAACGATTCTGAGGATGCCAGACTCNCCAGGGATACGTATGACACGGTCTTGATGAAAATGTCCGACGAAATAATGGTCTACTCCGGGAAGGACCTGCTCGGCAAACCGNTTCACTTCCTCATCCGGGAAATTGATTTTGAATTTACGGTTCGACCCCGCCAGCATCGCTTCTACTTTGAAGGCAATCCAGCGTGCAAGTGATCCTGGCATGATGCGGAAAAGGGCTTCAAACGCATGGCTGTTGGAAAAGGTCCGCCAGCGAAGATGCCTCAGATCCTTAGTATTGATGGCGTCCCCGTGGATGAATCCCAGCTGAAGCCCGCCCCACTGCAAGTGCCAGTCTTCACGGCTGAGGTGGGTGAAGGGAAAGGGGTCGCGGATGCTGTCTTCCCAATCCCGGGGGACCAGTTTCTCACGGTTACCCGCAACAAACACCACCTTGGCTCCGCGTTCACGGTGGACTCGGAATGCCTCCATCACCCTCCGATGAGGTTCCATCCAGAATTTGGGCATTGCCAGCCAGACTTTGAACAGATCACCAAGACAAATCAGGACTTGGGCGTCCTGGAGTCGTTCCANCATTTCGATGAACTCTTCAAACGGAGCCTGNTCAAAGTCCAGATGGGAGTCTGTGACAATGTAAAGGGGGCCTGTAGGCTTTTCGATGCGGAAGGATGGAATTGGAGAATGCATCGAACAGCGGTGAGTGGGGATCAGAAATAAACTGGCATTTTCAATGAATCGCTGGAAACTTAACAAGTTAAATTTGTTCCAATTCCTTTTACTTCCATCTTCCGAGATCAGATGAAACTGGCCTTGATTGGCGGCGGCAACATGGGCGGTGCCCTGCTGAAAGCATTCGTAAAAAGTGGGATCCTTCCAGCCCAGCAAACACTGTTGATTGAACCGGATCAGCAGAGACGTGAGATGCTCGTCCAGGAAACCCACTGCAGAGCAAAAGCTGATTTGGATGATGAAATTTCANGAGTGGATGCAATGTTGCTGGCGGTCAAGCCTCAGTCGGCTTCTGCATTGATGCCTCAGCTCAAGCCTTTCGTTGCAGGAGACCCGTTGTTGATCTCGGTAATGGCTGGAGTCTCAATGAAAACCCTTGAAGAAGGATTGGGTATCCGCAAACTGGTTCGGGTGATGCCGAATACTCCCGCGCTGGTGGGAGAGGGGATGAGTGTTTTTTATGCATCAGAAGCTGTCACCCGGGAAGGTCGGGACTGGGTGGTTCGGCTTCTCAGTTCCTGTGGATTGTGTCTTGAAGTGGATGATGAAAATGCTGTAGACGCGGCCACAGCGGTTTCAGGCAGTGGGCCAGCCTACCTTTTTTACCTCGCAGAACAGATGATCGAAGCAGCCAAAAAACTGGGTTTTCGTGCAGACCAGGCAGAAGTTCTGGTGAAACAAACCCTTAAAGGCGCTTCGCTGCTTCTGCAGAATGATGAATCTGCAGCAGAACTTCGACGCAGGGTGACTTCTCCAGGAGGAACCACTGAAGCCGCCCTGAAGCGATTTGGTGAGGGAAAAGTTGAGAATCACCTCAGGGATGGTCTGGAATGCGCTTACCAACGGGCAAGGCAGCTTTCGGGAAGCATTTGAGCCTTTTTTGCATCTTTGGGATGAAGAGGATCGAATCAGAAGCAATTCAAATTTAAAGTGAATCTTTTTCATTAACAGGGCACAGGCATGAACAATTTAATCGCAAGGTAGACTCAATGACGGCACTGGTAGTGGTTGGCACCCAATGGGGGGATGAAGGCAAAGGCAAAATCGTGGATCTGCTCACGGAACAGGCAGATGCAGTGGTGAGATACCAGGGGGGGAATAACGCCGGACATACGGTCATGTTTGGGGATCAGACCCATATCCTCCACCTCATTCCCTCAGGAATATTGCGGGATACGATGTCGATTCTCGGCAACGGGGTGGTCATCGACCTTCCGGAATTGTTGAAGGAAATTGAGGAACTTCGTGAAAACGGCGTGGAAGTCAAAGGAACACTGCATGTCAGTGCTCGGAGTCATCTGGTGATGCCCTGGCACCGCCTCATCGACCAACTTCGCGAGGCAGGCAAAGGAGAGAAAAAAATTGGTACTACGGGCCGAGGGATCGGTCCAGCCTATGAAGATAAAGTTGGAAGACGTGGAATCCGCATGGGAGATCTGCGACATCCGAAACAATTTCTGGACAGGCTCGAGGAGATTATTGCCGAGAAAAATGCGATGCTGAATCACCTCTACGATGCTTCTGACCAGTGTTTTGATCCGGCTTCGATCCATCGTGAATACCTTGAATATTTCGAGCGAATTGAGTCTTATGTGACGGAAACCCCGACTCTGGTCAACTCCCTTGTTGAAAAAGGTCGACGTCTGCTGTTCGAAGGAGCCCAGGGGACATTCCTCGATATAGATCACGGGACTTATCCTTTTGTCACTTCTTCGAACACGGTGTCTGGAAACGCCTGTGCAGGAGGAGGGATTGGTCCAAGGCATATCAGCGATGTGGTCGGTATCGTCAAGGCCTACACCACAAGGGTCGGCAGTGGTCCCTTTCCCACGGAACTTCTTGATCAAACCGGAGATTCCCTACGAAGCGTAGGGCAGGAATTTGGAGCAACCACCGGCCGTCCAAGAAGATGCGGCTGGTTTGACGCTGTGCTGGTGCGTTATGCCGTGCGCCTGAATGGAATCACTTCATTGGCGTTGACCAAGCTTGACATTCTGGACGAATTTGAAACATTAAAACTTTGCGTAGGTTACCGAATGACGGATGGAAGCACCCATACCGATTTCCCCTTTGAAGGCCATGAAGACGTTGAACCGATCTATGAGGAATTGCCGGGTTGGAAAACAAAAACTGCAGGACTTACGAAATACAACGATCTGCCAATGCGTCTTCTCGATTATCTGAAACGGATCGAAGAACTGGTGGGCGCTCCAGCATCCATCATTTCCACCGGACCGAAACGGGAGGATACGATTGTGCTCAATCCTGATCAGTTTTGGAAGTCATGAGGCTTATCCGTATTCTGATCTTTCTGGGCCTGCTTTTTTTTGCTTATTATGCAGGTTATCAGGAATGGGGGACAGACGTTTTGCTAGGTTGGATGGAAAATACGGGACTTCCCGAATTCTTTTCTGATACCTGGGAAGGCCTCTGGGACTGGATTACCGACCAGGATTTGGGAGATCAGGTGGAGGAGCAGTTGGATCGGGTCAAGGGCGCCGTTTCTCAGTAACTTTCATCGAGCTTGAACCTTTCGAATCTGCTCAGATGAAATAGAGGTAATAAAGCCCTATCAGCAGAAAAACAGAGATCAGCAATCGTATTACCCAAGAAATTCCGAGTTTTCCTAGGTTGGTTCGGAAATCACTGAGATTGGAGCGAAAGGTATTGATCTCTTCGTGAAATCGATTTTCGCTGGGAGCTTGTTTTTTCAAAGCTAAGGTTCCTTGAGCACTCATCAAAGCCTGTAATTTTTACGGTCCTGGCAGTATTCTAGGAAGAAGCCGAAGACCTTCTCCAGGTCGTAAACCTCTTCATAAATTGGATCATCTTCATTGTCGGGAAGGACAGAATTCTGTTCTCCTGAATCCTGAGATCCCTGTTCCAGTGAATCCATTGCCTCACTGCTGACGACACGTAGTGTAGAACCCACGACGGGTCCCCATTGCTGACCTGAATCCTCCCGAAAGGAGTTCACCTGGTCCATCACCATGATACTGCGTGATGCTAGTTCAAACCATTCCATTTTCATCGACGATCTCCTTTGTGACTGAAAAAATGCAGAGTCCATGCAAAAACCTTTTCGGAAATCCTCTCAAGGTCCAGATCCGGTTTTGGATTCATGAAATATCATAGCCTGAATCATTCTCTAGCTCAAACACGGATGCGATGAAGAACCAACTTGATTTTAGTCGAATCAAACGTAAAAAGTGACAATTCGCACTAAATTTTTTGGTCTCCATAGACCCTGGTTTGATTCGATCGATTTTTCTAATCTGATAAGATGAAAGAATACATCAGTGTGGCTGATGTGGAAATCAGCCAAATCCGTGCCCAGGGAGCAGGAGGGCAGCATGTCAATAAAGTCTCCACCGCGGTCCACCTTCGTTTCAGCATCCATCCATCGGAACTCACTGAGGAGGTCAAGCAACGCCTGCTCAAAATGAAGGATCGCCGTATCTCAAAATCCGGGGAGATCGTCATCAAATCCCAAAAATACAGGAGCCTGGAAAAGAACATAGAAGCCGGAATCGAAAGGCTGAATGAATTGATTGGGCGAGCTTACAGGAAAGAAAAACCTAGGAAAGTCACCAAACCCAGTCACGGTTCGAAACTCAAACGTCTGGAAGAGAAGAAAAAAAGAGGTGTTTCGAAAATGTTGAGGGGGAAGGTGGAGTATTGAAATCAGAAGTTACGGTTTGAGCCTTTCTGAATTGATTAACCTGAATTGGTTTTATTTTCAGAATCCTTCTCATCCATGATCGCCATCACTTCGATTTCGAGACTGACCTCGTCCAGAAGTTCATCCCCCATAAGAGCCAGAAATTTCTTTTCATGGGGTACATTTTTTGGAGTGCGAACGCTCTTGATGCGATCCAGTCCTTTTCGTTTTTTGATCTTCTTACTCATCTCATGATTTTTGCTTGTTTCATTATCAATCTGCGACTTTCGTGCCTCGTTATCCAATCAAGACCATGAACTCCAGAGAAAACACTGCAAATTTTGGAAACTCCATGACCTCTGTCGGAGGAGGATGTTCGTGCGGAAAGCACCGTTTTTGTTGCCTCGGTCTTCCTCAAACGGTTTTTGCCTGTCATTGTAGGGAGTGCCAGAAAATGTCCGGCAGTGCGTTTCTGGTCTGGCTTGAATTCCGGCAGGAACAGGTGGATCTTGATTTGAGCAGGATGAAACAATACAGCCGAAAGGGAGANTCAGGTAATAGGGTGAATCTGTATTTNTGTATCGATTGCGGGAATNCGTTTTATNGGACCATTGANGGCCGTCCAGGTGTGTTTCTGACCTCGGGTACATTTGAAACCACCGATTGGATCAAACCGATGGCACATCTTTGGACTGATTCTGCCCAACACTGGCTGAAATCTCCTGATGGAGGGTTGAATGTGTTTTGAAGACTTGATTTATATCAGCCAAATGAGGTATTTGACTCATCAATGAAAAAACGATTCTTTGATTTTACAGTTCTCCTNATCCTCTTTTTTGCTCTCCTGCTTCAATCCTGCAGTGAGGGAAAAGTCGAGGTGGAAGTCAGCGTCTATGGCCCCGTTGATTGTGGTTCCACGGATCAAACGCTGGACAAAACTACTGAACTGACGGTTTGGGCCTTTGAAAAAAAGGGGGATTGTTCAGCTGATGGTAGTGTTACCATCAACTTTACCGGTACCGACAATTTGACTACCGTTCATATGTTGTCGATGTCGATACCTAGGAGTGGAAAAGACGTTCAAACTTTGAAAATTCAAAAAGACTGCAGTGCCTTTTCATTAAGCGAGCAGGATTTCAAAGCCTCTAAGTGTATCTTTGGATTTAAAGGCAAGTGATGATCAAATCTTTTATCAAAANNTGATCTCAGTTTCCCTTCAACGGTGCAAGGCACTCAACCAGTGCCGTATCATCTTCATAACTCAAAACTTTATAATCTCTGCCGCACATGTCATAGGCACCCGTTTTAAGCTCTTCGGGTGAACGTGCTTTGAGGTAACGCCGGGTTGGTTCTTCACAAGCAAAAAGCAACACAAGCACAGGAATTAACATCCATAATGAGGTCCGTTTGCAAGGACTTGAATCGATGGGAGGGGCTTTTTTCATTTNTTGCATCGTCTTCCGAAAAGGGCTTCACTGGTGAAACCATGTTGGAAATCTGGGATGCACGGAGTCGGCCAGAAAGTTATCTCAACGAAGCCCCATTGCACTGATATCAAATTCCGGCTTCCGGCTTGCTATCAGGTCCGCAAGGATTTTTGCTGAACCACAGGACATGGTCCAGCCCATGTGTCCATGACCGGTGTTGTAATAGAGGTTGTGGTGTTTTCCCGTACCGAAAATGGGAAATCCCTCTGGGGTCATTGGTCTCAGCCCGGCCCAATAGGAAGGCTGCTCATAATCACAGGCATCAGGAAAAAGGCTTTTTGCATTTTCAACCATCAGTTCGAAATCCTTAGGTTGGTGACGGGTGTCATAGCCTGCGAATTCGGCATAGGAGGTGAGCCTCATCCGTTTCCCCATTGGGGCATAAGCCAANAGGTGATCTTCATCGACACCTCCCATACGTGGGGCATCCTCTTCGTTTTGAATCGGGAAGGTGATGGAATATCCCTTGACCGGATAAATGGGTAAATGCACTCCCAGGGGGCGGGTCAGTTTGGGACTCCAGCATCCCAGACAAAGCAGATAAAGATCGGCCTCGAAATCACCTTGATGGGTGACCACACGCTCCACATGGTGCTGATTGGCTTCTATGGAACGGATGCTGGGGCCGAAAATGAATTTCCCTCCCATTTTTTCGCATGCTTGAGTCAAGGCCTCGGTAAAAAGAAGTGAGTCACCAGATTCATCTCCAGGGATGTAAATTCCACCCGCGAAACGATGCCGGACTTTTTTCAGGCAGGGGTCNATTTCGGAAGCCCGGTCAGGGTCCACGACTTCCAACGGCAGCCCATCCTCTTCAAGAATTTTCATATTTGCCGAACCCATCTCCAAGGATTCTTGACTGCGGTGTAGATAAAGCAATCCTCCTTGACGTCGTTCGAAAGGGATCCCAAGCTCATCCACCATCTCCTGAAGGATTTTTTGGGAATAAAGACAAAGTCGGTGCTTGGCCAGCGTGTTGCTTCTGGCTGCGTTGCTATTGCATTGGGCGAGAAAACGCAGACCCCAACGTATGAGTTGNAGGTCTGAAGGAAAACGCATGCGGAATGCCTGATCCTGTCGATAGAGGGATTTCAGTAAAATCTTCAAAGCCTTCGGAGAGGCCCAGGCAAAGGANTGTCCTGGAGCAATCAATCCTGCATTTCCAAAACTCGCACCTCCCTGAGCCGGCAATGCACGGTCAATGACTGTTACTTCGTGTCCTTCTTTGAGCAGGTGCCAGGCAGAGGTTAGGCCTACAACCCCGGCTCCCAGAATCAGAATCCGCATTGTTCAAGGNCTTTCTGACAATCAGAGTGCGGCGATGACCGAAATTTCAACAGTGAACTGCGGTGCTGCAAGCTTCGATTCAACACAGGCTCGACAAGGGGTCTGCCCCTGAACTACCCATGTGTCCCAGACGCCGTTCATTTCATTGAATGTTGAAATGTCACTGAGCCAGATGCTGGCCGAAAGCAACCGAGATTTGTCGGTACCGGCCTCACGGAGGAGGTCATCGATTTGAGCCAGTATTCCACGGGTCTGCTCTGCCACAGAAGCACCGGGAGCAGATTGAGCCACCTGNCCTGCGGTGTATACGGTTTCTCCGTGTACCACGGCCTGACTCATCCTCTCTCCAACTTTGAAACGTTTGATTTCTGACATGATTTTTNTTNTATGAAGGTTGTTTTTAGTTATCTGCTCATTGATGCAGAAAGTTTAACCCTGGAAGCCCATTCCATCTCCGGATTTCTTTTTATTCCGCTTCACTGGACCTCCCTGGACGTGCGTCAACGGAGGAAGGGATTCACCCAAGATGCTGACCGGGCGCTCCCCGTGTTTTTCCAGGCAGCGTAACCGATCATACATCACAATTGCTCCGGTGGTGGCCACGTTCAAGGAAAACCGGGTGGGAATCCTGACCAGGGTCGAACAGCGTTCTACTACGTCAGGACTCAAAGAACCCATTTCTGGGCCAAGAATATAGGCCGCATTAATAGGATGACGGAATACAGGAAGCTCGACTGCTTCTTCATGAATCTCAATTCCCACCAACAGACATCCTTTTGGAAGTTTGAGCGACGAAGCAGAATCATAATCGAACCAGGGGATGTTCCGTGGAGCTATGGATGTGTCGGATTTTGCATCCTTGACCGAGTAGGTTGCATTGACTGTGAACAGAAAACTTGCTCCAAACGCATGTGCGGTGCGGAACAGGTTCCCGGCATTCATCGGTTTGCTCGACTGCTCGAGCCCGATTCCATAATATCCTCGCATCCTTCCTCGTCAATTCTCCTCTAAAGGCCCTTCCTCTAAAGACCCTTTTCCTATTTATAACATTCACAGGAACTACGGGCAAACGCATCCACATGCTTGACTTGATGCCCAAGGATCTCCTTAGCTCTTCCCAAAACGTTTTGGGAATGGGGTTGTATTCTATTTTTCAATTGCATCCTTAGTAGGAAAAAGTGTGGACCAGCCCTTGTACTAACTTGGAACTTTCACAATATGACAATCAATCTCAAGGAACTTGCAAAACTGCTCAAACTTTCTCCTACGACGGTTTCCCGGGCGCGTGGTGATTATCCGGATGTCAATGCTGCTACAAGGGCAAGGGTCAAGCAAACCGCCAGGCTTCACGGATACCAACCCAATCCGGTAGCCCGCAGGCTTCAGAAGGGCAAGACTGAAACCATCGGGATTGTGATCACACCAGAGCAGAATTATTTCAGTGACACGTTTTTTATTGACCTGCTTGCTGGGATCAGCAATCAAATCACCCGTGCCGGATACGAACTGATTTTAGGAGTGGCGAGCGATGAAGAGCATGAGATGCAGTCGATTCGTCGTATGGTGGAAGGTAAGCGGGTCGATGGCATGATCCTGACGTTGATCCGGGAACAGGATCTTCGGGTCAGTTATCTACTCGACCATGAGTTCCCTTTTGTGCTTTATGGGAGGACCCGTGAGTCCCGCCCTTATGCATTTGTCGACATGGACGGTAAAAAGGCTTTTGAAAAAGCCTGTATCTACCTGTCAGGCCTAGGTCATCAAAGAATCGCGCTGCTCAACGGTGAACCTGGATTCATGTTTCCCGTCAATTGTTGGGAGGGTTACGAATCAGGACATTCCATTTGTGGACTGGAATTGGATCCAAACTTGATCCGGTATTGGAAACACAAAGATTTATCCTCTTCCAGTTATCATTGGACCTTGGAATTATTTAAAAATGAGAATCCGCCCACGGCAATCGTGTTTCAAACCGAGGTAGCCAACGGCATTCTGAATGGTCTTCAGGAACTGAATCTGGTTCCGGGCAGGGATGTTGCGTTGATTGGTTATGACGACCTTGAGATTGCTAGGATTCACCGTCCTCCTCTCAGTGTACTTCGTCCATTTGCCAGAGATGCGGGAAAGCGAGTGGTAGAAATTCTGCTGGAAGTCATCGGTGGTGCAGATCCAGAAACCTTTCAGGAAATCCGGGATGTGGAGCTCGTGATCCGTGAAACCAGTCTGCCTCCTTCCTGACCTCACCCAGGAATTCAGGATTCCAGTCATGTCTTTATCATGAATTATTTTGAAATCCTGAATCAATTCGTTTACGATTGCTTTAAAACAACAAAAACATATAAAAAGAGAAAACTATGGCAGACGTTGATATGCAATCCGTTTCCAAAAGTTTTGGCGACAATGAAGTAATCCATGGAGTGGACCTCCGGGTGGAAGACAATGAATTCATGGTCTTTGTTGGTCCTTCAGGATGTGGCAAGTCCACCCTATTACGTTTGATTGCCGGGTTGGAAGATGTGAATAATGGCGAAATCAGCATCGGCGGGGAACGGGTCGAACATTTGCCTCCTGCCAAACGTGGGATTGCAATGGTTTTCCAGTCGTATGCACTTTATCCGCACATGACGGTTTTTGAAAACATGTCTTTTGGCCTTCGGCTGGCAAAAGCAAAGAAGGATTTCATCCAGAAAAGGGTTCAGGAGGCCGCAGAAGTCCTGCAGATCACCGAACTGCTTCAACGTAAACCCAAAGAACTTTCAGGTGGACAACGCCAGCGGGTTGCCATCGGAAGAGCGATAGTTCGAGAACCGAAAGTGTTCCTCTTCGATGAACCGCTTTCCAACCTGGATGCCAAGCTTAGGGTCCAGATGCGTATCGAATTGACGAAACTTCACCAGAAGTTGAATGCAACCATGATCTATGTCACCCATGACCAGGTTGA
>NYUB01000082.1 GCA_002683785.1 Deltaproteobacteria bacterium | reverse complement strand
GCACAAGATATTCGTATAGGGTTAGATGATCGTGGAATGATTTATACTGAATTCCCATTGATCTACTGGTTGATCGGGCAAAGTTATCATTTAACAGGATTTTCTCATATTAATGGTAGAGTTATATCATTTTTATTTGCTGTCTTATTATTAATTGCTTCTTATAAATTAGTGAAATATTTAAAATATAATGAGATTTTTTGTCGATGGTTTGTATTTTTTATGAGTTTCACGCCTTTTTTTTTCTATTATTCAATTTCTTTTTTGCCTAATTTACCGTCCTTTGCATTTTTTCTATGGGGAATTGTCCTAATTGCCAAGCAAATTGAAGCTTATAAATTCAATGTGTTATTTTTTACAGGAGTAGTTTTGCTGACTTTAGCAACCATCACCAAACAACTTTATTTATTTTATGGATTTCCGTTAGTATATCTATTCCTAAGAAAATACATTGAAAATTATCGTTGGAAAATTCTTTTTATAGGGTTTTTTTCAGGCATTATAATGCTTAGTATTAATTATTTATTATACTTGTATGGATTGGATGTTAATAGCAGTGCGCCTATAGAACGTTCATCAACGGTTCAATTAAATGTTGGGCGATTACCAACGGATTGGAAAAGATATATACAGATAATACAAACAGTTTTATCAACATGGTTTTTAGAAATATATGTAAATACAGCCGCAATACCGATATTCATTTATGGGGTATATTTATCAATCAAGAATAAACAATGGAAATCAAATTATTCAGGCTTTTGGATAATGTGGATTCTAAGTTTTGTAATCATGTTTATCACTTTTATAGATAAATTTGAACATCATGGATACTATTTGACCTCTGTATCAATTTTGGCTGCACTTGGTTCAACATATGGAATGATGCATTTATTGAAAAAATCCTTTGGTCGTAAAATGGCTATCTTTCTTGTTCTATTAATGCCACTGGTTATGGTTGGCAGAGTATCACATAGGTGGATTGACAATAAGCAGGTTCCAAATGAATTGATTTATTCAAGTCATGTGTTTCAAAAAATCTTACCACAAAATGAGAAAATCATTATCCATGGTGACAGTACGCCATTAGTTTACCTTTATTATTTAAACCGTAAGGGTTTATCTTTAGACTTGAATGCTCTTTCTGTAAATAAAATGAGTGAATATAAAAAGAAAGGAATAAAATGGTTGGTGAGTGATACTGATCCTTCAGAATTCCAGGTTTTAAAAAATTTTCAATATAGCAAAATAATTGAAATAGGATCGTTTCATATTATAAAATTATAAAATATTATATTCTTTTAAAAACATCTATAAATTCATACTCTTTTAGTTTAATGAATTGATTTGAATTAACTAGGTCATTAATACATTTCCCATAATCAGTCAACCCATATTGCGACACATGCTTAGAAAGAATCAAATAATTATAAATGGGTAGAGGGTTTGGTAATACATTTTTGTAAAATATATTTTCATTGGCGCAGTCATCGCCCTGATAATAAGCTTGTATTTTTTTCCTGTAGAAATGTGATCCCAATACATCTTGCACTGCAATCATTTCGTTTTTTGTGGCTTCATTGATCAAACTTATCTCACTGATGATTTCTAGATGTATTGATTGAGGGAGGGCCTTTTTAATAAATCTTAAATTACTATAAGGTAAAAAATATAAAAATAATCCGAACCATATTACAGTACAATATTGAACTAGTTTGTATCTTTTTATTGTGTCAAATACATTATCTGCGTTAATATGTTTAATTGATACAATAACACTTAATATTAATAGAGTTCCTGATACATCATCATAGTGATAATGAGAAGAATACATTTGAGGAATCCCTGAAATAAGATTAATGCCAATTGTTGGCATTGCCATAATTCCATTTTTCCAAAATATAATTGGAATAAACAGTAATGGCATCATTAAATAGATAAAGAAATAAAAAATCTTTGCGCTTATGTCTTTAAAAGGATTTATAAGGTTAAAATCATTGTATCCTGATGTCGAACCCCTGAAATAAGATTTAAACTCAAACATGATTAAATAGATCGAAATTATTCCTATGGCTAACAATAAATATCCGGACAGATTTTTTGGTTCTTTAAAAATTTTGTAACATCCAAATCCTATCCATACACTTCCCAAATGTTCTTTAAAACCCAACAAGCATGTCATTGAAATTAAAAATAATATCCATTTTTCCTTTTTTAAAAATAAGAAACTTAATAGTACAAATGGTGGTGCAAGACTAGATGCCTGAAATTCATATCTTACACTGTTAATAATGGGCCGATATAAAAATAACCACAATGCAGCAATTATAAATGTGATTAACCATATCTTATTATTTTCCTTAAATTCATCTTTTATGATTAAATATAATATTAACATGCTTGTTGTATAGGCTAGGATTTTAAATCCCATCATCCAATTAATACTGGGTATGATCATATAAAATAAAGCTATAAATGACATGGAAGGCGTGAAATGTTCTCCCAGATTGTGCATGTTGAATATTGACGAAAAAAAATTACCATTAGATATATTGTACAAGATGTTGCTATGATATCCGGCATCAAGAGTAAATAAATTAAATGAATAGTATTTGAAAATTACATAAATTAACCATAAAAATGATTGAGTGATCAATGCGAATATTAACCATTTCCTATTTCTATCTTTAAAAATAAAATTATTTAAAGATTCATAAAATCTTAATAATAATTGATAATAATGCCCTTTGATTATCATGTATTTTAAGAAAAGAATTAAGATTAAACTTGGAATGGCATATAAAGATGCTCCTGCAATCCCGCTCCACCACATAAAAAAAGTAAAGCAAATTAAAAACAAAAATACTTTATAATCAGAAAAAAAAGTGAATTTGTGAAACATGTGTTGATGAAAGTATCCTTTTAATAATTTTTTCGATAATCCCCAACTGATAACCATTTCTCGACAAGGCAATAAAGGATAATGAACCAGTATCGGCTTCCCATTTCCTTGATCTTCAGTTTAGAAATTCCGGATTTTCGATTATGCCAGGAGTTTGGCAGAACTGTATAACTGTAGCCACGGACGATGACCTTTAGAGGAAGTTCAACGGTCAGGTTAAAATGATGGCTCAAAAAGGGTTCTAGTCCGGAAATCGTTGTGTTGCGGTAAAGTTTGAAAGCATTGGTAACATCACTGTATTGAATGGCAAAGAGCAGGCAGATGATCCAGTTGGTCAATCGATTGAGCAACAGTTTAAAGGTAGGATAGTCAACAACTTTCCCTCCGCGTGCAAAGCGATTTCCAAAAACGGCATCAGTACCCTTGATGTTTGCTTCTCTGAAGAACCTCACAAGATCTTTTGGATCATCCGAGGCATCGGCCATCATCACTGCCACCCAGTCCCCTTGGCAATGCCTGAAACCCGTCCTAACCGTGAATCCGTATCCGTTCGGCTCTGTATTGTCAAATATTTTTACTCTTGGGTTTTCCTGTGAGATTCTGTTCAAGATGGAACCAGTGGTATCCGTCGAGTGATCATTCACTACGATAACTTCAAAATCGATCGATTCTTTTCCCAGGGTATGGCATAGGTCTTCCAGAGTGTTTTTAATGCAGTCTTCTTCGTTATGGGCGGGGATTACTACGCTGAGGCTTGGATTCATGCACGTTCCATTTGAGCTTCAACAATCTCATTCAGTATTTCCCGGATACTATAACGGTAGTTCCAGTCAGGAAAGTGTGACTGAAATTTTCGAACATCGCTGATCCACCAGATATGATCCCCGATGCGGTTGGTTTCCTCATAGCTCCGGTTCATTTCACGCCCTGAGAGTTCTTCACAGATCCTAATTGCTTCAAGCATCGAACAGTTCGAATATCGTGATCCTCCGGCATTGTATACTTCACCGATCCTTGGTTTTAAAAAATACTCCCAGAACATGCTGACCAGGTCGTGGCTGTGAATGTTGTCTCGAACCTGTTTTCCTTTGTAACCAAAGATGGTGTAGGATGCTCCGCTTACTGCGCATTTGGCTAAGTAGGCCAGGAACCCATGAAGCTGTGTTCCTGAATGAGCGGGTCCGGTGAGGCAACCTCCTCGAAAGATTCCGGTCTTCATCCCGAAATAACGCCCATATTCCTGCACCAGTAGATCTGCTGCCACCTTGGAAGCTCCGAAAAGGCTGTGTTTCGACTGATCGATGCTCATCTGTTCGTCGATTCCGAATTTGGCGTAGGGATGTTCTTCAAGTTCCCAGCGGGTCTCCTTTTCCACGAGTGGAAGAGAATTCGGCAGATCCCCGTAGACCTTATTGGTAGAAGTGAAGATGAAAACGGCTTCGGGAGCATACTTTCGAGTCATTTCAAGAAGAACCAAGGTTCCATTTGCATTGACCGTGAAATCCTTGAATGGATCTTGTGCCGCCCAGTCATGGGAAGGTTGTGCAGCACAGTGAATCACTCCCGTCAGTCTTGATCCGCATTCCTGGAAAATCCGCTTCATTGCTTCTTCGTCCCGGATGTCGGCATCAACATGACGGTAATTCCGAATCTCCTTTTCCAGGATTTGCCGATTCCAGTCCGTGGAAGCATCACTTCCAAAAAATTCGGCGCGCATGTCATTGTCGATGCCTATCACATCGAGGCCCTTTCCCGCAAAAAAACGAACCGTTTCCGATCCAATAAGTCCTGCGGAACCACTTACGATAACAAGGCTCATATATTTATAATGAAAAATATATTATGAAAGGATGGGGCGAAGCTGGTCCTGGTATGAGTCCATCCAATGGTGGATTTCCTTCAAGATGGTTTCAAGGTTTCGCTTTGGTTTCCAACCGCAATGGTTTTGAATCAGGGTGGAGTCGGTGATGAACCAGGGTACATCTCCGGGACGCGCTTCAGGTTTTCTTTGGATGGGGATTGACTTGCCCGTGATTTTTTCACACCACTCGGTCAATTCTAGCAAGCTGGTGCTGATTTCGATCCCGCCTCCTACATTGAAGGTTCCCCCATGGTAATGTTCGGGCTGATTGAGCTGGAGCTCGATGAGGTCTCCTAGATCCTCGATATGCAACATATCCCTGACCTGGAAACCGCTTCCCTCGTAGCCGATGTAGGACAAATTCCCACCAAAAAGGTGCTTTGCCATCCAGAGCACCACCACGCCCTGATCGACTTTTCCCATTTGCCAGGGACCGGTCAAAACCCCACAGCGGTTGATGATCATGGAGAGGCCAAAATTTTCAGCGTATTCAGCAATCATCAATTCGGAAGCAAGCTTGGTTGTTCCATAGAGCGTTCTCGCTCCTTCCAGAGGGAAATCCTCCGAGATGCCCATAGAGCTGACTCCAGGCAAATCCTGCTTTCCTTCCAATTCAAAACGAGTGTTTCCGGAACGGTATTGCAGTTCCTGGATCTTTTTGACTGGATAGACTCTGCTGGTGGAGAGAAAGATCATCCCCGCATTGTTTTTTCGGGACAACTCCAGGCAGTGATAGGTTCCAAGCAGATTGGTGTGGACCAGATAATCCGTGGCTCCATCGATTCCGGCCAATGCCGAAGGTTCCGCGGAACATTCAAGGATCCACTCCACGTTTTTGAAATCCAGATCGCCAGGTTGCCTGATGTCTCCGTGAACAAACTCCACTCCGGATTCACGAAGTCTAGTGAGATTGAGTTCTGAACCACGCCGTTTCAGGTTGTCGAAGGCTACGACCTGCTTTTCTGGAAACTCCTTTTTCAGCCTCAATGCCAGGTGGGAACCAACAAATCCTGCCCCGCCGGTGATGAGGATCAAAATCTCACCAAAATTATCATTGCAGTATAAAGCATCTAATCAATATTAATTAGATTGAAGAGATACAATATTTTATCTAGTTGTGCCCTTTGGCTTTTGGACCCATTCATTGGGTAAAAGCCAAAAGAGAATATTAGTTAGAAAAGACTATGGTTTTAAGCCATAACAATCAAATGTTGATAAAACCTAAAACCCATACCCAATGTAGACGGTGGTTTCAGAGTCTTCCTGGCTGAAGCCATGGTCGATGCGGAAGATGACGTTGTTGAAAAGAAAGCGCCCTCCGAGTCCGTAGGAGTTACGGAAATTTTTCCAGAAATTGGATCCCATGTCCGGGGAAACGGTGCCTTCTTCATAGAACACAGCAGCCTGGAACCCCGCAAACGTGCCCCGTTCGATGAAATAATTGAAGGCATCCTGGGTTTCGATGAGGTACCAGCGGTATTCGATTCCACGGAAATGGGTGTAACTGTCATAAAAACGGTTGGTCCGGTAACCCCGAAGACGCTGGGTACCGCCTAGGGTCGTGGCGCGTCCGCGTTCTGCTTCAGCTACCTGACGCTTGTAAAGCACGTCTAAAATCGATTGACATCCTGGGCTTAGGCTTTCATTGCAGAGGTAGTTGTCACGATTGACGGTGCCGGCTTTTCTGACATGAGAAGTACCCACGAACTGGTTCAGGACCAACACGCCTTGGTTATTTTCCAGCAGGGGGATGTAGCCTGTCAGGTTGAAATCATCCTGGTAAAAAGAAGAATTTTCACCACGTGAGGCAGGCATATCCCAGCGATCCCACTGGAAACGATAGCCGATGCGAGGATCCCTTCGGTGATCAGTGTCATCCAGATAGATGCCATAACGATAGCCCATTGGGTTTTCATTCAAATCCGCCCTCTGTGCGGAATAAAAAGTTCCGTTTGGATCAACCAGCCCATAGGGCGTCACTCCGGAATTGACAAAGCCGTAATAGAATTCCAACTGNTAATCTGAGAAGTTCAATGACATTTCACCTCCATGACCGTANATTTTGCTGCCAAGCAGGTAGTAGGTCTTTTCCNGNTCGGAATCGATCCCACGTTCNCCTTCNGGCCAGGTNCCGTTACGGATGTCCGTGTAAAACAACGAAAAGGTCAAANGCGGANTAAAGACCGGAATGTCCAGAACCGTCAAGATTTCAATCCCAAAATCTCCATCCTGGAAATGCTTTGCCTCGCCTCGCAAACTGACTGCAGTGATGTCCACCTCACTTCCGCCAATACCGGAAACGGTGGCTCCCAATCCGTAAAAATCCTGTACCCCCGGAATGCTACCTGCCACCGGGTAAAGAAAATATGACAATTCGGGGTTAGGACGAGACCTGCGTTCGAACACCAGAGCCGTTGCCTGAGTCAAGCATGACAGGAAAATGGCTATCATTAATATAAAATTTTGACTCTTCATGATGTTGATCCAGAGTTATGAATTATAAAATTACTATTTAAAAAACCTTTACTAGTTTGGATTAACACCTTCTCGAGAGGAAGGGGGATTTGTCCAATTGATTGAGGATGTTTTTCTAATCTGATCAATGTATAGCGCATAGAATAAATCAGAAAAACTATCAGAAAAGGATTCTTGTGAAACATTCCTTGTCCATCCAGATGATTCATCTCGAATGTCAGGTAGCGAAACGTATTCTGAGTTTATCCTTCTTTGACTTTGGTCTGTTATTGAATTCCCCAGACACATCACTAAACCGCTTGGAAAACTTCCTCACTTGTGGCTAAAAATTTGTTAGAGAATACTTCCTCAAAAATAATATACAATGTAAATTTACAAAGTAAAAATAAACTGGAAAATAAATCCTGTCTAAACTTAATTGTGCTAGCTTGCCGTTGGACGAGTTAATAGATTATTTTTCACTAATATACTATAGATGGATTGCTTTACAATCAGGAGAGATTTGAGTACTGAAGAAAATACAAACTGTAATGAATCATAGCAAATAATGATTGATGCAACGCCTCTATCCTGAAAAACCTCGCGAATCAATTTCCTTGGGACCTGCTTGGCAGATATGCTTTATGCAGAAGCAGAGATGTCAGGGACCTGGCTTTTGGAACGCGAAGAAGTTGGAATCGATGAGGAATGAGATGGTATTCAGTCGTACCAACATCTTGAATGGACAGCGGAATTGACGGACAAGAATCCCTAACGACGGACATCAAACATACCAAGGTCTAGGGCGTTTGTGGTAAAACTCACCGGAGTACGGAGGGTTCTGGAAATTGGAGTCTTTACAGGTTAGAGTTAAATTCCATGGCCCTTGCTCTTCCTGAAGACGGTATCATAGTCGCTTGCGACATTAATGATGAATATACCAGTGAGGCGAGAAAATACTGGCATGCAGTTGGTGCTGGCTCAAAGATTGATCTAAAATTCGGACCCGCAATGGATATGGTTCATGAACTTTCGAGTCAGGACAACCGGGAACCTTTCGACTTTGTCTTCATAGATGCGGACAAGGGAAATTACTCAAATTACTAAGAAGGAGCACTTTCCTTGCTTCAAACCGGTGGACTTTTCCTGATCGATAACGTGCTTTGGAGTGGAAAGCTCAGCGATGAAATCAATTCTGAGGAGCACACTGTTGCCAGCAGGGAGTTCAACCGTAAATGGCATCAGGATGACCGCATCGATCTCAGCCTGTTACCGGTCGCTGACGGACTCACCCTAGCCCGCAAGCGCTGACCCGTTTTTTTCATGACACAATCTGATGTAATCATCATCGGCGGAGGGATTATCGGCCTTGCCACCGCCCATGAACTCTGCCGTCTCCACCCCCATTTGTCCCTCACCCTGCTCGAAAAAGAGGAAAAACTGGCTCAGCACCAAACAGGGCATAACTCGGGAGTGCTCCATTCCGGAATCTATTACCGTCCGGGATCGCTGAAAGCACAAAACTGTCGCGAAGGCAAACGAAGGATCGAGCAATTCTGTATGGAGGAAGGCATTTCTCATGAAATCTGCGGAAAGGTGATTGTCGCCTTGGATGAATCAGAACTACCTGCTTTGGAAACCATCTACCAGCGAGGAGTGGAAAACGGAATTCTTTGTGAAATGATCGATGCTGAAAGACTTCATGAATTGGAACCACATGTTGCTGGAATAAAGGCGATTCATGTACCCGAAGCAGGGATCGTTGATTACCGTCAGGTATGTGCGAGGATGGCAGAGAAAGTAGAGACAAAAGACGGGAATCAGATCCTGTTGGCTTCGAAAGTGGTACAAATGAACATGGCAGGAAATCGGGTTGTCGTCTCCACTTCACGGGGGGAGCATGAATCACGTTTTGTGGTCAACTGCGCAGGCCTGCATTCGGACCGGGTCACTTCACTCACAGAGACGCCAAAAGCCAAGATCATTCCCTTCCGAGGTGAATATTTCGAGGTCGTTCCGGAAGCTCATCACCTCTGCCGAAATCTGATATACCCGGTACCTGATCCGAGCTTCCCCTTC
The DNA here is from genome assembly GCA_002683785.1 of Deltaproteobacteria bacterium. Taxonomy (GTDB): domain Bacteria; phylum SAR324; class SAR324; order SAR324; family NAC60-12; genus UBA1014. The sequence goes on along the minus strand of NYUB01000082.1, from coordinate 13,842 downwards.
CTTGGTGTTCATTTTACACGGATGATCGAAGGCGGACTTGAATGTGGCCCGAATGCGGTGCTGGCATTCGCCCGTGAGGGTTATACCGGTTCGACTGTGAACTGGAAAGATCTTTCAGAAACCCTGAGCTATTCGGGATTCCTCAGGCTTTCTGCAAAATACTGGCGCACGGGCCTTGGAGAAATGTGGCGTTCTTTCAGTAAACGTGCTTTCGTCCGGGCCCTGCAACGTCTGGTTCCGGAAATACAGGAAGATCACCTGGAAGCCGTTCCTGCAGGGATCAGAGCTCAGGCGGTCACTCCGGAGGGCAAGCTTGTCGATGATTTTTTGATTCAAGAATCCGAACATATCATCCATGTTGGCAATGCCCCATCACCCGCAGCGACTTCCTCGCTCAACATCGGACGGCTGATTGTTGAAAAACTTGAGGCACATTTTTAACCCCACTCATGTAGTACGGAATGCTCTACCGTGTACTGCGGCCATTGTTTTTTTCTGGAGACCCAGAAAGGACCCATGAACGGGTGCTTGGAACTGTGGAACGTCTCGCTTCAGTAAAGGGCTTTGAAAGCTTTGCCCACAAACTTTACGGCTGGGAATCCCCTCTCCTGGAAACCCTACTTTGGAATCGTGTGCTTCCCAATCCTGTTGGGCTAGCTGCCGGTTTTGATAAAAACGGAAGGATCATCGATCCTCTCTTCAGCCTCGGATTCGGCCTAGTCGAGGTGGGCACGATGACTCCTCGCCCCCAGCCGGGGAATGAACGCCCCAGGCTTTTTCGCCTGCTTGAGGACAAGGCCCTGATCAACCGACTCGGGTTCAATAACGAAGGGTTGGAGTGTCTGATTGAAAAACTTCAAAAAAGAATAAGTCGAGGGATACTTGGTGTCAATCTGGGGAAAAATAAGGATACACCTCTCGAGGATGCAGTTGAGGATTACCTGAAAGGACTGGCAGGAACGCATCCTTGGGCGGATTATTTCTGTGTCAATGTCAGTTCTCCAAATACCGAAGATTTGAGACGCCTGCAGGAAGGAGATCAACTGAGCGGGCTGTTGGATCGGGTCTGCCGTCAAAGAGAATTTTTGGACAGCAAAACTGGAAAAAAGACTCCGTTGCTGATCAAAATCGCGCCGGATTGGAAAGATGATGCTCTTGAACAAAGCATCGAACGCCTCAAACCTTTCCCTCTGGATGGTATCATTTCCACCAACACCACACTTTCAAGAAGCGGGTTGAACAACCCCTTAAGTCGTGAATCCGGAGGATTGAGCGGAAAACCGCTGTTGGAGTCCAGCAACCGGATTGTCCGAACAATTTACCGAGAACTTGGTACAAGGATGCCGATCCTGGGTGTGGGAGGAATTTTCACTGCCGAGGATGCGTATCAAAAAATCAAAGCGGGAGCGAGCGCAGTACAAATCTACACCGGGCTGGTTTATGAAGGGCCGGGACTCGTGATGCGCATTAAAAAGGGACTGGCCAGGTTACTCAAAGAGGAAGGACTGCCAAACATAACTGCCGCAATTGGGATCGAAGCCAATCAATCGAGTCAGTCCTGACGTCGGTCTCGGATCACCTCGAGCATTTCCTCGACCGTGCCAACTTTTTTTCTAGGGCGACCTTCCGCTTCCCCGGCCTTGGTCTCATAATCCTCCAAAAGTTTCCAGTCGCTGAAGGAAACGACCTCGGCTCCCTTATTTTGAAGTAGTTTCAGGATGTCCGGGACTTCACCCTTTTCCAGAGGCTCTGATTCCGAGGCATTGAGGGTGGCAAGCATGCGGTTCACGCTTTCGATGGCATCGGGTTTATTGGTTCCAACAACCCCACTGGGCCCACGTTTGATCCATCCCGCGGCAAATTCTTTTGGGCAGCGTTTTCCGTTTTCCAAAATCTGACCTGCCTCATTGGGAATCGTTCCTGAAGTATCGTCAAAGGGCACATCTGGCAGAGGTTCACCACGGTAACCCACCGAACGAAAAATCAATCCGGTCTGCAATTCGAAGGTCTGATCCGTCGCTTCGGCACCCATAGACCCATCAGGTTTTTCTAGCAGCCGGTTCCTTCTCAATTTGATGCCGGTTACCCTTCCGTCCTTTCCAAGGATCTCCACCGGAGAGGCAAGAAAGAGAAGATGGAGTCTCTTTTTCATTCCGCGTGGTGGGGTTTCGAGCATTCCCTGTAAGAGCTCGATGTTCTTGCGCGTGTCCTTCCCGGCCTCTTCCTGAAGAAACTTTTTGCTGGAGGCATCAAGGTTCAGTGCATCTGCTTCTAACTCCACTTCGGTGTCAGGCAGATGCATCAGTTCCCTGGCTTCGACGGGGGTGAACGCGGCCTGGACGGGTCCCCGACGTCCGATGACCCAGATATCACGGACCCTGCTTGAATCCAATGCCAAAAAAGCTTGATCGGAAATATCCGTCTGTCTCAATTCCTCCATACGGTGGGAGAGGATCCGGGCCACATCGATGGCAACGTTGCCCATTCCGATGATCACCGCCTGTTCTGAATTCAGGTTGAAACGTTTTTCGCGGTAATCGGGATGAGAATTGTACCAGCCCACGAACTCGGTCGCCGAATGGCTTCCTTCCAGGCCTTCTCCAGGGATACCAAGCCTGCGATCACTTCGGCTTCCAACCGTGTAGAGCACTGCGTCGTAATGTTCGAGCATCTCTTTGCGTGTCAGGTCCCTCCCGAATTCAATGTTTCCAAAAAAACGGAAATGATCCTGGCTCGCGATCCGGTCGAAGATCTTGCAGACGTTCTTGATTTTCTGATGGTCTGGGGCCACTCCTCCGCGCACCAATCCGTATGGAGTGGGCAGGCGGTCAAAAAGATCAACCTTGACTGGGATCTCCTGCTGTTTCAGAAGTTCACCCACAGCGTAAAACCCTGCTGGCCCGGCACCTATAACAGCCAACCTCCAGTGGGGGGGATTGGAACACGACAAATCAGGCTGTGTCATCTTTCCTAACCGGCTGATAATTTACGTAGCAATTCACCACCACCCTGTTCAAGTAGGGCACGTGCAACCCTGACTCCCAGTTGTTCCGCATTCTGACGAGGAGCATATTCTTCCCCTCGAATGATTTCGGTTCCATCCGTATCCGCAATTAATGCCCGAAGATGGAGCATTTCATTTTCAATCATACAGAACCCAGCAAGAGGGACCTGACAGTTCCCCTCAAGTTTTTCGAGGACCTTCCTTTCTGCAATGATACAATCCCTGCTAGAATCATCATTCAAGAAATGAAGCTTTTTCAGGGTATTAACGTCATCCTTTCGGATTTCGATGGCCAACACGCCCTGGCCTATTGCAGGAAGCATCTGTTCTGGTAAAAGTTCCTGGTCGATACGATGTTCCAGTTCCAGTCTTCGCAATCCAGCTACCGCCAGAACAGCAGCATCCACTTTACCAGAATCCAGTTTCTGAAGTCTTGTAGGAACATTTCCACGTAAGGAAGTTACTTTTAGATCGGGCCGTATGTTTTTGAGCTGGGCAGCGCGCCTGAGGGAACTGGTGCCTATCATGGAACCGGGAGGAAGATCCTCGAGTTTCATATTCTTTTCACGGAAGACAATGGCATCATGAGGATTTTCACGACTCAAGATGGTGGAAAGCTCCAGTCCGTCAGGCAATAAGGCAGGTACATCCTTGAGGCTATGGACGGCAAGATCAGCTTGGTTTTCCAGTAGAGCACTTTCAAGTTCCTTGACAAAAAGCCCTTTACCACCTGCTTCCGCCAGAGGACGATCAAGAATCAGGTCCCCTTTGGTTTTGAGCACAACCAATTCAACACGGAGTCCTGGATGCTGTTGCAGAAGCCTATCACGGACGTGTTCCGCCTGCCAGAGTGCAAGCTTGCTGCCTCGTGTGGCAATCCTCAGCAACGAACCTGACACTTTAGAACCAGATGACGTAGAACCCACTCATCACTTCTTGAGCAACTTGAGGGCAGGTTGGGAAATGCTTTCCTGTTTTGAGTGATTGGGGTCCAAATCAAAAAGTTCGGAAAGGGTTTCCAGATAGAGGTGCAGATCCTCACGTCCACTCAGATGCTTGAGGCGGGTGGAGGGTTTGTGCAGGAGTTTATTGGTTAACACTCTGGCCATTTTTTCGACCTCGGCTTGCTGTTTTTCTGATAGAGATCCAAGCCGCCCCAAGGTTTTTTGCAGCTCTAACTCCACCGTTTCACTGAAAGATTCCCGGAGGTTTTTGACCAATGGGATAACGGACTGGGTTTCGAACCACTGCATCACCTTTTCCTGTTCTTCAAGGATGATTTTTTCTGCAAGGTTTGACTGTTCTTTTCGCTCCTCACGATTTTGCTCAACCACCCCCTGGAGATCGTCGATGTCGTAGCAGTAAACTCCGGAAAGGTCATTTACTGAAGGATCGATGTCCCTTGGAACAGCGATATCGATAAAAAACATCGCTCGACCCCGTCGTTTACGAAGGCTTGCGCGAACTCGATCTGGAGTGAGGATGGGTTCACGGGCTCCCGTGGAACTGATTACGATGTCTGCATCAGGAAGTTCGCTGTAGAGTTTTTCAAAAGGGAAAACACTGGCCTGGAACTGTTCAGCTAATTTCGCGGCATTGGAGAAGGTACGGTTAGTAACTTTCAGTTGATGGATGCCGGTTCGGAGGAGATGAAGGATTGCGAGTTCTGCCATCTCCCCTGCTCCAATCACGAGTACTTTTTGCTGGCGGATGTCTTCGAAAATACGTTTTGCCAGTTCTACAGCGGCATAACTGATGGAAACCGCATTGTCTCCAATGGAGGTTTCGGTGCGGACCCTTTTGGCAACCGAAAAGGCGCGGGTGAACATTGCATAAAGAAAACGCCCTGTTAATCGGTTCTCATGAAAACGTCCGAAGGCCTCTTTCAACTGACCTAGAATCTGCGGCTCTCCCACCACCATTGAATCCAAGCTTGAGGCAACCCGGAAAAGGTGATGCAGAGCTTTTTCTTCACGAAGCAGGTAATGGCTTTGGAGCAATTCTGGAATTCCCCAATAGTTCTGTAGCACTTCCAGAAGTTCTTCCTCTGGACGTTCCATATTGTAGAGAAACAACTCCGTACGGTTACAGGTGCTTAATAAGACACTTTCCTGAATTCCACAGCTGGCTTTGATATGATGAACCAGTTCAAGCTGTTCATTCTCTGTCAAGGAAATCCTATCCCGTACTTCAAGAGGGGTACTGCGGAAATTCCAGCCCAGAAGCGTGAAGTTCATCTTATTGAGTGGAGTATCAGAGAAGGGGGCCCTTGATATTTGCTTGGACAAGCAACTTTGAATCCATTAATTTTTTGAAGTAAACCATTTATAATTTATACCTTTTTAACCTTTTAACAAGTCCCTAATCCTGAAGTGCTTTCCTTCTTCTCACGCTGGATAACGGCCAATGACCTAACCGTGCTTCGGATCCTGCTGGTTCCAGTGATCTTTATCGTGGTTCTCATCTGGAAAAATAACCCCTGGATCCTCTTTGGAATTTGGTTTGTTTATTTTTTTGCCTGCCTCACCGATTATTGGGATGGGGTACTGGCACGCTATCAGAACAAAAGCACCAAACTGGGCATGTTGCTCGACCCGATTGCCGACAAAATCCTGATCATGTCCTTGCTAATTGTTCTAGTAGGACTGAGCCGTGCGCCTGATTATCTTGTGGCGATTCTGATCACCCGTGAATTTGCCATCACCGGACTCCGGGCCGTTGCTGCGGCTGAGGGACGTGTGATTGCAGCCAGCACCGGAGGGAAATACAAAACTATCAGTCAGATGCTTGCAGTAGGATTCCTGATNATCCATTACCCGACNCTTGGCATACCNACNCATGAAACNGGGATNNTACTCCTGTGGCTGGCNACNGGAATTTCGATTTGGAGCGGTTTCCATTACTTCCGAGCTTATTATTCGACCCTGCCCGATCCATCTTCGGAGTCGACAAACTCCGCTGGACAATGAAGCATGACCTGTTAATTTGTTAAGTCCCTCAGACAGCATCCAAGTCTTCAACCCTTCCTTATTTCAAGTATTCTATGACAACCATCCTCTGTGTAAGAAAAGAGCAGCAAGTGGTCATGGCCGGAGACGGCCAGGTATCCATGTCCAATACGATCATGAAACCGTCTGCACGCAAGATTAGAAGAACCTACAACGACAAAGTGATTGCAGGTTTTGCCGGATCTACAGCGGATGCATTCACCCTGTTTGAAAAATTCGACGAAAAGCTGGAGCAGTACAACGGCAAACTGGTTCGATCTGCAGTTGAATTGGCAAAAGAATGGCGAACGGACAAGATGCTGCGAAACCTCGAAGCACTACTAGCCGTTTCGAATGAAGAGGCTTCGTTGATTGTTTCAGGAAATGGAGATGTCATTGAACCGGACGACGGATTGATTGGAATCGGATCCGGAGGGATGTATGCCCTCGCTGCTGCCAGGGCACTGATGGACTCCAAACTTAGTGCGATGGAGATTGCCGAAAAATCGATGAAGATTGCAGCAGAAATCTGCATCTATACCAATGATCAGATCACCTTCGAAGAACTGAGCTTTAAGCCAACTGAATGAACATGGAAGAATTCGCAAAAGAAACCAATCAGACTCCAAAGGAGATCGTCTCTTCCCTGGACCGTTACATCGTTGGTCAGCATGAAGCCAAAAAAGCTGTTGCTATCGCACTTCGGAACCGCTGGAGGAGGCTGCAATTGGGAGATGACCTTCGTGATGAAATCTTGCCCAAGAACATCATCATGATTGGTCCAACAGGAGTCGGTAAAACGGAGATCGCACGCCGCATCGCACGCCTCGTGAGTGCTCCTTTCATCAAAGTTGAGGCCTCTAAATTCACTGAAGTCGGATACGTTGGCCGGGATGTGGAATCCATCATCCGTGATTTGGCCGATTATTCGGTGAACATGGTGCGCCAGGAACTGATGGCACGTAAACAGGAACAGGCTGAGGCGATGGTGGAAGAAAGGTTGCTTGATTTACTGCTGCCCCCGGTCAACAAAGAGGATTCGGAAGAACCTCAGCAAACCAATCCGACCCGTGAAAAATTCCGTGAGAAANTGCGTTCAGGAGTGCTCGAAGATAAGATGGTGGAGCTCAAAGTTGCAGAAAAGGCCTCCGGACCGGTGATGGAACTGATGCCGATTTCAATGAATGACAACATGGACATGAATATCCGTGACATGCTCTCGAACATGATGCCCAAAAAGCAGAAACAGCGTCGTGTTTCCATTGCCGATGCACGGGGNATTTTGCAGCAGGAGGAGGTAGGCAAGCTGATCGACATGGAAGAAGTAACCCGTGAGGCGGTTANCCGAGTAGAACAGAACGGCATCGTTTTTTTGGACGAAGTGGACAAGATCGCATCACGCCGAGGCCAGCATGGACCTGATGTTTCAAGAGAAGGGGTTCAGCGTGACCTTCTGCCGATCGTAGAAGGATCGACGGTCAACACCAAATACGGGGCGATCCGTACCGAGCATATCCTCTTCATCGCCGCGGGTGCTTTTCACCTTTCCAAGCCCTCGGACATGATTCCTGAAATGCAGGGTCGTTTCCCGATTCGAGTTGAACTGGAGTCTCTGTCTCAAGAGGATTTTGTGCGAATCCTCACAGAACCGAAAAACGCATTGATCGTCCAGTACACCGAGTTGCTGAAAACAGAGAAGGTGACCATTGAATTTACCGAGGAAGCGGTTCAGGAAATCGCCAATGTCTCCTGTAAGATCAACGAGGACTCGGAAAACATCGGCGCACGCAGGCTACACACGGTCATGGAGCAACTTCTTGAAGAAGTGAGTTTCGAAGCTCCAGAACTTGAGGGGCAGACGGTCACCATCACCCCGGAATACATTCACGGCCGACTTTCCAATCTGATGAAAAACCAGGATTTGAGTCGCTACATTCTCTGACTTGATGGACTATCCAACCCTGCTTCGACAGCTTGAAGGGCAGCTCAAATTCCTGAATGATCGTGGAACCCGTTTCCTCGGCCTGGAAAAGCTACCAGAAGAAGAGCTTGCTGAAATACAAGAAGGGCTTGTCAGGATTGTTCCGAGGGTCCAGGCAAAAACAACGGTCCGAAAAAATGAGAGGCAAAAACCGACTCAAATGATTCGGCAGTTTTTGGACGATCAGCAGCGTTCCAGTTTTATTTCTAAAAAAACGCAGACCACTGGAAAAGTTAGGAATGATTCACAAAATGTTGAAATTTCCATGAAGCCATCGATGAATCAGTCGGAGCTTGATGTATCAGACCAAAACTCTGCCATGGACACAGGACCTGAAGCGAATANCCTTGAGGAACTGAGGGAACTCAACAAAGGGTGCATGCGCTGTCCTTTGGGTTCAGACCGGAATAAGCTGGTATTCGGACACGGCAACCCCAAAACACCTTTGATGTTCATTGGAGAAGGGCCAGGTGCAGATGAAGACGAACAAGGGGAACCTTTTGTCGGGCGAGCAGGAAAATTACTAACCAAGATGATTCACAGCATCGGTATCGATCGTGAGGATGTCTACATCACCAATGTGGTCAAATGCCGTCCTCCCGGAAATCGGAATCCGGAACCCCTGGAAGTTTCTTCCTGCATGAGCATTCTGGAAGGCCAATTGAAATTGGTTTCTCCCAAACTCATCGTCACTCTGGGAAACGTTCCGACCCGTGCCCTGCTTCCAGATATTCAAGGAATCACCAAGGTTCGAGGCAAACCTGTCCAATTTAAAAATTGGACACTGTTGCCAACGTTTCACCCTTCTTATCTTCTCCGCAACCGNACGGCGATGTCGTTGGCCTGGAAGGACTTCNGGATGATTGCNTCGATGGCNTTCGGTNCAGAAGGTTGAGCTTAGGTCAACAATCCTGATCCACTTCAACTTCAACTGACCCATGGACCTGCAACCCGTTAAGGGCACGCGTGATTTTTTCCCGGAGCAGATGCGTGAACGCAACTGGCTTTTCGATGTCTGGCGAAAAATTTCGCTGCAGGCAGGATTCGAGGAATACGACACCTGTGTCCTTGAACACGAGGAGCTTTATATCCGCAAGGCGGGTGATGAAATTAGTCAGCAGCTATACAGTTTTGAGGATAAAGGCGGGCGCAGGCTCAGCCTGAGGCCTGAGATGACTCCTTCCTTGGCAAGGATGATCCTTCAGCACCAGCGTTCTCTGCCGATGCCGGTGCGGTGGTTTTCCATCCCCCAATGCTTCCGTTATGAACGGATGACCAAGGGGCGTCGAAGAGAACATTTTCAATGGAACGCTGACATCATCGGACAGCCTGGGGTGACGGCAGAGGCTGAAATCCTGCTTCTGTTGATCAGTGCCTGCCGAGAAATGGGATTGACCGATTCAGAATTCCGGATTTTTCTGAACGACCGCAGAATCCTGAACAGCATTCTGGAAAAAATCCAAGTCCCCGAACACCTCCATGACGCGGTGCTTGTGGTCATGGACAAGCGCGACAAAGTATCACCCGAGAACTTTTCGCGAATGCTGGTTGAAACAGGGATGAATGCTTCTCAGGTGGAGCAGTTGAAAGATCATCTCGAGATGCCAGAACTCGAATCACTTTCTATGGCACTTCCTGGATGTGAGGGTATAAATGCTCTTCAAGAACTGATGGGACTGCTTGAAATTGCAGGATTCCGAAATTTTGTCCAATTTGACGTGACCATCGTCCGTGGACTCTCCTATTACACAGGGCCGGTTTTCGAGATGAATCATCCTGAAAAATCTCACCGTGCCATTTGTGGAGGAGGACGCTATGACTCCCTGCTTTCCACCTACGGCGGAGAAGTCATTCCCGCTGTAGGATTCGGATTTGGTGACGTGGTCATCCTCGATGTGCTCCAGGAACATGGACGAAGTCCTGACCTGAACAGAAAACTCGATTTCACCATCATCCCCTTCGAAGCGGCTCAGGTGGGAACAGCACTCAAATTGGCTGGAGATTTGCGGGCCCAAGGTTGGAGTGTGGAATGCAATTTCGGACTGAAAAAAATGAAAAAGGCGATGCAACAGGCATCAGAATCGGGAGCTGAACGGGCCTTACTTTTGTTTCCGGAGGAAATGGAACGCAACGAGGTGGTGGTCCGGGACATGAAACTCAGAGAGCAGACCAACATACAGCTCGAACAACTGCTTCAAACTCCTGCAGGCGGACTTATCCGCGAGTGATGATGCTTCGCTCTTCCGGATTGATACCCACTTTTTCCAGTATGCTGGTGCTTCTGGCATTGGATCAGCTTTCCAAAATCTGGGTCCGTGAAAACATCCCACTTTATGAAATGACCCCGCTGGTCCCCAATTTTCTGGACCTGACCCATGTTCAGAACCGTGGTGTGAGTTTCAGTTTCCTGGCAGACCTTTCGGACCCCATCCGGATCCCCCTGCTGGTTGGAGTTTCATTGGTGGCTGTTGTCGGTATGCTTTATTACCTGATCCGTTATCGTCAGAAACTGGATCTCTACACGCGCCTTGGGCTGTCATTTATCATCCCTGGTGCTGTCGGCAATCTCATCGACAGAGCCTGGTTTGGGCAGGTCACCGATTTCATTCATTTTCGTTGGTATGATTTTAGTTTTTTCATTAACAACATCGCTGATTGTTTGATCAGCATTGGCGTTGTAGGATTTTTCATTACCCTCATCCGGGAACATATGCACAGCAGACAAGAAGAAACCGACAGTCCAAATAGTCCCTAAAAAACTTGCATCCCTCCAACTTTTTAAGTATCTTTTTATGCCCAGTAGGGCGATTAGCTCAGCTGGGAGAGCGGCGGCCTTACAAGCCGTAGGTCACAAGTTCGATCCTTGTATCGCCCACCAATTCCCAGTGTGGGGTCGTAGTTGAGATTGGTTACAACACTGGCCTGTCACGCCAGAGGCCGCGGGTTCGAGCCCCGTCGACCCCGCCACTCCAAAGAGTGGCACCCACCCTTAAAGTCATATAAATCCCCGTAAAGTGAGTACAGGCTCAGATTTCGGTTTCAAGGAGCCCATTGGGGTTATTCGATCCCTGCTTGTTTCCGTGATCATTTGTTGATTTAGCACTAGGTTTTGGGTTTTAGACCGACAACCGTTCTTTTTCTGCTTTTGAAATCGGGCTCCACGTTGTGAATTGATTCGGTGTCACTTCATCCAACTGGACTGAATCCAGAATCTTCATGCAGAAAAGATCCAGCAATTGTTTGAGCAGATTCCTAAGATAATTCTTGAACTTGAGGAAGGTACAAGATTTCTCAGCCGGAGTGATTGCCTAGAAGAGTAANTGCAGGTGGAACAAATCATGTTGATAAACTAACATTCAATTTTGATCCATTAAATGGGGGTAGGTCAGAAGATGATGAAGAAACCCGATCGTCAAGAACCGGTCCAATCGGAAAGCGAAAGTAATCAATCTCACCNCCGAAGTGACTGGGCCGAACGCACGCACGATTCTGTTACCAGGGGCTTGTTGGCAGAGGATACCCGTTATTTCATGCATCAGTCAGTCTCAACGCCCTGTCTGTCTGTCATTACCAAAGCCGAAGGCGCCTACATCGAAGATGCAAAGGGCCGCCGCTATTTGGATTTTCACGGAAATAACGTGCATCATATCGGCTATGGGCACTCCAAACTAAAGGCTGCCATCACACGGCAAATGGACACCTTGCCTTTTGCACCACGTCGCTTCGCTTGCCAACCAGCCCTGTCTTTGGCGAAAAAGCTCGCCGATATCGCGCCCGGAGATCTCGCTAAAGTTTTGTTCACGACCGGCGGTTCGGATGCTGTTGAAGTCGCACTGAAAATCGCGCGAGCGGCTACGGGTCGTTACAAGACCATCTCTTTCTGGGACGCCTTCCACGGTGCCGGTTTTGGTGCTGTGTCCATCGGCGGTGAGCAGATGTTTCGCTCTCACATCACTGGGCCCCTACTCCCCGGCACCGAGCACATTGCACCTTTTGCCTGTTACCGCTGTCCCTACGGTTATCCTGATCGCGACGGAAAACCACAACTCGAACTGTGCAAAATGACCTGCGCCCGTTTTGTCCGATACGTGTTGGAAAAAGAAGGTGATGTCGCAGCTGTCATCGCTGAGCCACTGAGGGCGGTTCCCTATATTCCCCCTCCGGGTTTCTGGCAAGAAGTACGACAGGCTTGCGACGAATATGGGGCATTACTGATCTTCGATGAAATACCCACCGGGTTGGGCAAGACGGGCCGGATGTTTGCCTGNGATCACGAAAATGTTGTGCCCGACATTCTGGTGTTGGGTAAAGCACTGGGGGGAGGGATTCTCCCGATTGCTGCGGTCCTTGCTAAAAATGAACTGGATGTTGCCAACGATTATGCGATTGGACACTACACCCATGAAAAAAACCCTGTCACTTCACAAGCTGCATTGACGACCATAAATATTATCGAAGAAGAAAACCTGGTTGAGAATGCTGCAAAGATTGGTGACTATGCGTTACAGTGCCTTAACCAACTTAAGGCCGTGCATCCTAGCATCGGTGATGTCCGAGGCCGGGGCTTTCTGATTGGGGTCGAACTTGTGTTGGATCGTGAAAGCAAAAGAGCCGGCAACGATCTCGCAGAAGACGTATTTTACCGCTGCCTGGATAAGGGTTTGTCTTTTAAAATTACTATGGGCAACGTGCTAACACTTTCGCCTCCGTTGAACCTGACCCGCGTGCAGATGGACGCCGCACTGGAAGCAATCGATACCAGCCTTGGCGAAGCCGAAAAGGCTCTTGGCCTTTCATGACATACAACTCAGACATTCTTTATGGCCTTGCGTGTACTGGATATACTGAATTCAGAAAAGAAAATTCTGTGCTACAGTGAGCAGTCAGCTTAAGGAAGGTCGGGGAAGCAGGGAAAGAGGGTAATCGAGGGGACAATCAATCTGGAATTGAAACTTCAANAATCATTTATAATTTCTTCTCATCTAGAGCCAGATGTCCCAACCACGTTCAAATCCATCAGGACGTACAATTCCTCTTAAAATAATTTCATCAAAACGCGTATCGTCTGACCCCGAATCTTTTCTCGAACTATTAAGAATCCTGCTTTTGCAGGTTTTCCCATATTTCCTGGTTCAGAGAGAATAAATCAGGTGCACAACCTGGATCACCTCGCATATGGCGATGATGCTCAAGGTCACGGGGACAATCGATTTTGGGAGTTTGCGAAACAGGTACACCACACCTGCTATCACAACTAGGGTCAACAGACTGACCGGCCATTGTTCCAGCCAGGGTTCCAGAATGGCTTCAAAATCCAGATACATCACTTCAATTGGGTCTTGGGTTCAACAAAGAATGGTTGATTCTTGACCATCCTCGGAGATTTTCAAGTTCATTCCAAATTTAAATCACAAGAATCTGGAAGGAACAAAATCAGAAAATGTAGATGAGAATATAATGTAGAGGAACTGGGAAACAAGAACGAGAGGGGCAGAACTTAACTATAAAATGGTTGACTCAGACGTTCAGTTGAGGATCGATGCTGCCAGTCTGTGAAGCTCGACGCGTAGGCCGAGTTTACTGGAAGGCATCACCTGGGTGAAAAACATGGTGTTAGAATCGGAAACAGGGTCGATCCAGAAAACCGTGTTGGCCACCCCACCCCATCCGAATTCTCCCTGGTTTGACTGCCAGCCCAAGCGTTTGGAGTCTTGAGCGATCCATACGCCCAGGCCCATACCCAGGCCTTCGAAGGGCATCCATTCACGAAAACCTTCTGGGCCTTCCGGAAGCATCGAGGCGATGTCTGCTGTTAACTGGTTGCTTGCCATCTGACGGACCAGATCTGGAGTTGTTACAGGGTTTTCCTC
>NYUB01000081.1 GCA_002683785.1 Deltaproteobacteria bacterium | reverse complement strand
ACCATCATGAGGCAAGGAGGGAATTGAGAAAAGACTCGGCTTTATTCTCTTCGAGATCGGAACCCAACTGAGGAAAATCCGGAAAAACCGAAGAATTTAATTTAAAAGGTATTTAAGCCAAACCAATTTTTATAAAATTAATTTAGACCAAAGTCAAACTTTTTATCTGGCTGAAGGTCTTTTTTAATCCCCATCCTCCAGTTGGGATTTTTCTTGGGTTGATGGTGACTGAAATCTATGGAGGAGGATCTCGCCTGGGTGGAGGTCACATAGTTGAGTGGAAAGATGTTCATCGAAATATGGATAATCGGCCACATCCGGACAATTTTCTGTTGCTAGCAGGCCACTGACCTGACATGTTGCCCCATGAATCGGTTCTGGTAGTGGAAGCATTTCCCTTATAGGAAGTAGGGATAACGCCTCCTGGTTGAAAGTTCTCCACAAACGTGCCGGAGTACGTCCACCTTGTTCTTCAGGCATCGGCAGATTTTCATCATGTCCGATCCAGAAGCCTGTCAATAAAGCGGGAATTGCTCCTACAAACCAGGCATCGCGGGAATTGCTGCTGGTTCCGGTTTTGCCAAGCAGAGTCTGATTGTCCTCATACCATAAGGCATTGCGGCCTGTTCCATTTTCAATCACACGTCCCAAAAGATCCTGCATCTGTAACATGGTTTTTGAAGAAAATACTTCTCTTGGTTCTTCCATGGGTGAACGGAAGATCAGATTTCCAGAGGAGTCCTCAATCCTTTTGATAAAGACCGGACTCACATAGCGACCTTGATTCAGGAAAACCGAATAGGCCGATGTCAAATTCAACAGACTGGTCTCGGAACAACCTAATGCCAGACAAAGACCGTTTTCCTTTTTCAGTTCAAGGTCCATGGCTTCTGATTTCTCAATAAAGTTTCGGATACCTACAGCATCTAATAACTGGACGGCAATGGTATTGATGGAAAGCTCAAATGCTTTCCCAAGTGTCATAAGATCACTTCGATATTCTCCTCCAAGATGATTGCGGAGCAAGCGTTCTTCACCATAAAGCTCATCATAATTTTTTGGAGCATAAATTTTTTCTTCTCCTTCATCTTCCCAATTGTAGATCAGTACTGAATCCTCAAAAGTGGAATTTGGTTGAAAGCTTTGGTCCAAAGCTGTTGCATAAAGCAGAGGTTTGACTGCTGAACCAGGTTGACGTTCCGCCTGGGTTGCCCTATTGAAAGAAGAGGCCTCAAAGTCTCGCCCCCCACTCAACGCAAGCACTTCCCCACTGTTAGGGTCCAAGGCAACCGCGGCGATTTGTCTCCCATTAGGAGCATTTTGGATAAAATGCTTTTGAATTACCTTTTCCAGAATTTTTTGGAGTTCCGGATGAAAGGTCGTCCAAACCCGCCAACCTCCTCCATAGACCTGCACTAATCGGTGCTTCGTTTGAAGAAGCTTGATAACGTGTTGTACAAAATAATTTCCAGATCCTGCTTCGGTACGGGGAACACGGACTCCTAATTGTTCAACGAGGGCTTGCTGAAATTGCTGATGGCTGATCCATTCAAGTTCGTTCATACGTTTCAGGATCAACTGCTGACGCAGGAGGACTTCCTTCAATTCTTCAGGGGTGAACAAAACCCTTCCGGCTTTCAGGTCGGGAATCCTTAGATAATATTCCGGTTTTTTGATCAAGGCTGCAAGGAATGCGGATTGTGCAAGACTCAGCGAACTGACACTGGTTCCAAAGTAACCAGTTGCTGCTTTTTCCATTCCGTAATTGCCGTATCCGAGGTAGATGGAATTCAAATAATGCTCGAGGATTTTTTCTTTGCCGAGGTAAAATTCGAGCCAGATGGAAATCGCCATTTCCCTGAATTTCCGGCTGAGTGTCTTCTCCGGATCCAGAAGCGTCACTTTCACCAACTGCTGGGTGATCGTGCTGGCTCCTTGACGAAAACTGCCGCTTTGCAGATTGGTCCAGATTGCTCCGAATATCCTCAGCAGATCTATCCCCCGGTGTTGAAAAAAACGGGAGTCTTCTGCTGCAAGAACGCTGAGTTGTAGTTCGCGGCTGAATTCTGCAAGGGGAATGACTTCCCGGCTTTCCAGACCTTTAAGACTCCGAAAAGGGCTCCCGAGATGGTCGTAAAAAAGAGTATTGTTGGAAATGCTCCCGATTTTTCTCTCGAAATCGAGTAGCGCGTCCCGGTGGGAGAAAAAGAAGATGCCGCCTGCCAGCAGCATAACCACAGGGGTTCCCAGCAGTATCAGAAGCAGGAACCCGCTGTAGCGTTTATGGGCAGGTGAAGATTTAGTCGCTTCGGGCAATCCCGAGAATGCTCAACAGCGCAATGAAAAGGTTAAGGATGTCCAGATAGAGGGCCAGTGTAGCAGATACATGTTCATCCGTTCCGTAATTACGCAGGATATTCGATGTGTCATAGAGGATGAATCCACTGAAAAGGAGAACGGCTGCTCCGGAAATCATGAATTGCGCCAGGGAACTTCCAAAAAACATATTGATCAGCGATCCTATGACCACAACTATAAGACCGGTGAAAAGGAACCCTTGCATGAAGCTGAAATCCTTTTTGGAAAAGATGACATACATCGTCAGCCCTCCAAAGACCAATGCCGTCAGGGCGAATGCTTCTAACGCAATGCTCGGGCCGACTCGGTATAGCAATGGACCCACAACTAAACCTGTCACCGTAGTAAAACTGAAGAGGGCCACCATGTTCAACCCGGGTTTCTTCGCAGCATACTGGGCGAAAAAAACGAGTCCGATTTCCAAGATAAAGAACATCATCATATTTGATGCTACGGGGATCAGTAATAAATTAGGATCTGAACCAAGATGGGCTCCTATGGCTGCAGTAACCAGAGAAAGGGCCAACAATCCATAGACCTTCTTGATGAACACCAATCTTTCGCCGACAGATACAGAAGCAGCTGGGGTGACCCCATATGCTATCTGAGCAGCTGAGCCGAATTTCATCATAGTCTCTCCTGTAATAAATGAGTGTGAGGATTCATAATTATCAAATAATTATTATATCAAAATGTCCCTGTTTGCAAGAGAAAACGGATGCAAACTTTATAAGCCTGCAACCTTTTTTAGAGAAACATCTGAATAGGTGAAATTATTTTAAATATCTGAATAGTTGAGAAAAGCTTTCAGAAAAATAGTGGTTTTTTCGGTTATTTTTGGACCACGCCGAAAATAGAATTGCTGGCTCATGGTGTACTGGTCCAAATGGGCTGGATCTGTAACGACGATCTCACCGTTCGCATCTCGTTGAGGGGTTGTCAGTGTGTTGCCAACCATGACCGGAGTTTCGAAATCAATTCCTTCCAATTCTGGTACAAGTCGCGAAGCCAGTAGGGTCAGAGGGATTTCATAAAGAGTTTGAGCAAAGAAAAAACCCATGAAATGTGCTGCTCCTTCTATCTGATCCTCGCTTTGTTCAAGCAGCCACTGAGCCAGTTCTTTATGAAGTTGACGCCATTCCTCATCTTTCATTGTTCTGGCTTTGAGGCGCAATTCCCCGCGGTTCAGATAGGCTTCACTTTTGTTTCTAAGAAAGGCCAGGAAACCACCCTGTTCACGAAACATCTGAGATTTCAAAAAACGCTTCTCAAAATCTCGAAGCATCACCCGCCCAGTCTCCATGCGTTCCAGAGATTCTTTGGATTTGGATGCGATTTTCAGTTCAGCAGAAACCCGTTCGTGCAGCAGCTTTAACTCCTTGTGCTCATTTTCCAGATCACGCAGACGCTGCAATTCAACCAGATCTTCTTCGGATAAAGTTGAATCATCAGCAATTTCTTCTGTCTCAGCAACAGGAGGACTGAGTGTGGCCTTAATTTCAGTAGAAGGTGTCGATGGGGGAGTCTGGTATTTTTGGTAAAGCAACCAGATGGTGCTGAGAAAGAAGATCAGAGTCAGCACCGGGAAGATTTTTATGGATTTCATAATTCCTCCCTAGATCATTGTTTTTGTCCGAAACCGAGGCTTTTCAGAACAGATTTTTTTAAAGCAGGAATTCTTTGGATCAGGCTTTTGAAGTTAAGCGCCTGTGGATCCGAAGCGGCAGGGCATTGAGTCGTATGAACCCATTGGAATCTCGGGGGTCATAGTTGCCCTCATCTGCTTCCATCGTGGCAATATCCTCATCATAGAGGCTATTGTCCGATTTCCTTCCTGTGACCATACAGTTTCCACGGTAGAGCTTCAAGCGAACGGTTCCGCTGACCCTTTTTTGGGTGCTGCGTCCCATCTCGAGTAGAATTTCCATTTCCGGTGAAAACCAGAAACCGTTGTAGACCAGTTGAGAAAAACGCGGCATTAGACTGTCTTTAAGATTGATCACCCCGCGATCCAGAGTTAAGGATTCCATTGCACGGTGTGCAATATTCAGGATCGTCCCTCCTGGTGTTTCGTAGACACCCCTGGATTTCATCCCAACGAATCTGGATTCGACGAGATCGACCCGGCCAATTCCGTTCCGCCCTCCGATTTCATTTAACTTGGTCAGCAGGTCTACCGGTTCATAGTCTTGCCCATCCAGTGTTCGAGGAGTTCCCTCCTCGAAATCGATGGTCAAGGTTTGTTCCTGGTCTGGAGCATTTTTCGGGGACTGGGAAAGTTCGAACATCTCCTCTCTTGGTTCCTGCCAGGGATCTTCCAGCATTCCGGATTCAAAACTGATGTGCATCAGGTTTTCATCGGTGCTCCATGGTTGTTCCGTAGTGGCTTTTACAGGGATTCCATTTTGCTGAGCGTATTCAATCAACTGGGCACGCCCAGGATATCGTTGATAGAATTCTGGAACCTTCCAAGGGGCAATGATCTTGATATCCGGCTTTAATGCGTAATAACCCAATTCAAAACGGACTTGATCATTACCCTTACCCGTAGCTCCATGGCTTACCGTAGAGGCACCAAAACGTTCTGCTGCTTCGATTTGTTTTTTGGCTATCAGTGGGCGCGCCAAAGATGTCCCAAGCAGGTAGGTGCCTTCATAAACTGCATTCCACTCAATCGCACGGAG
Source organism: Deltaproteobacteria bacterium (assembly GCA_002683785.1). Taxonomy (GTDB): domain Bacteria; phylum SAR324; class SAR324; order SAR324; family NAC60-12; genus UBA1014. The sequence goes on along the minus strand of NYUB01000081.1, from coordinate 15,929 downwards.
TACATATTCCTCGACAAATTCTTTTCGCACATCTTCGATCAGCACTTCGACAGCCCCTGCCTTCAACCCCTTTTGACGGATTTCATCCAGGTTTTCGACTTTCTGCCCAAGATCCAGGCAGAGACCAATCACGTCGTACCCTTGGGATGTCAACCAGTGAACAATGACCGAGGTATCAAGCCCACCAGAATAGGCCAGGACAACTTTTTCTTTACTCATACCGGATAAGGATTAATGGTTGGGAAAAATCAGGAAGCCTTCGAGATCGGCTCCTCTTCTTCGGCATTTTGATCCCATTCATTTTCTGCCGCTTTAATGCGAACAACATTTTGTGCTATGGGACCTTTTTTTCCGAGTCCAATGTCGTATTCGACCCGATCGTCTTTATTCAGGTAACGGAAACCAGAAAGCCTGATTTCAGACTGATGGACAAACAAATCCTGACCATTATCCTGTTCAATGAAACCGAAACCTTTGGTGGGATTGAACCATTTTACAAGCCCCTGCTGACGTCCAACTTTAATGTCCGCCAGGTGTGCGTGGGATTTCAACTGCATCCAACCAGCCACGAATGCAGCCAATGCTGCAAAAGCACTGAGAGCCAGAAGGGTATTTGAAAGTAGGGGTTGTTCGTTGTTTTGTGAATGATTCCAGATCAGGTACAGCAGGCCTAGGATGCCCGCGCCCTCTAGCGCGACGAGGGAAAATAAAATTTTCTTTTGCATTTTTCTTTTTGAATAAGGCGGATGACCTGAAAACTGATATGATCAAAAATGTGTGCATATAAGAGATCATCCGTATTGTTATTGGTTTCATATTGTTTGTTCCGCCAGCCAACGTTCAGCATCAATGGCTGCCATACAGCCAGTACCTGACGCTGTTACTGCTTGACGGTAAATGTGGTCTTGAACGTCACCGCAGGCAAAAACCCCTTCGTTTGAGGTGAAGGTGGAGCCGGAACGGACTTTCAGGTAACCGTTTTCATCCATATCCAGCTGCCCTTCAAAAAGTTGAGTGTTGGGCGTGTGGCCTATTGCGACAAACATTCCATCAAACGGGTATTCAGTTAGTTCTCCATTTTTTAGATTTTTAATTGATAAACCNTTCATGCTNTGTTCATCTCCCAAAACNTCTTCNACTGCGGAATTCCAGAGGAATGCAATTTTAGGGTTTTTNAGAGCACGNTCCTGCATGATTTTACTGGCACGNAACTCATCCCGNCGATGGATNACAGTCACCTTTTCACAAAGGTTTGCCAGATAAAGTGCTTCTTCCATGGCGGTATCACCACCGCCGACCACGGCCACATTCTGGTTCCTGAAGAAAAATCCGTCGCAGGTGGCACAAGCAGAGACTCCGCGTCCGTTGTATTTTTTTTCCGAATCCAATCCGAGCCATCGTGCTGAAGCACCCGTGGCAATGATCAACGAATTAGTTTTCAGNNTCTNTCCGTCTTCAAGAATGAGCGAAAACGGTCTGCTGCTCAAATCTGCTTCGACAACATCTCCTTGAAGAAAGCGTGTTTCAAATCGGTTCGCNTGCTCCGTCAAAAGATCCATCATCTCCGGTCCCTTGATTCCTTGAGGAAATCCTGGATAGTTTTCCACNTCGGAGGTGATCATCAACTGTCCGCCTTTCTCCCTTCCATAGACCAGAACTGGATTCAGGTTGGCTCTAGCCGTATAAATGGCTGCGGTAAGTCCAGCCGGGCCGGAACCGAGTATGAGAACATTGAGGGGGGATTCCAATTCAGTCATTATTGTTAACACAAAATTTTAAATGATTAACTTCCCTATCTCCTGANGAAAACGATCCTTCCAAGAGAATTTNATCGAAGGATCTAATGCATTCATTAAAGCAGAAATCCCGAAAAACGATCAAGATCAATACGGGAATTGACTNTTCACATAAATTATGATTCAGACTGAAATCAGTCCTTGAGGCGTTTGAAGATTTCTTCCTGAGGAATCATAAACCAGAGCCGTTCTCCTTCGGCTTTGAGGGGAGGGAGCTCCAATTGCTCCATCTGAGCGATGAGCAGATTCAGGGCCCTTAGATTCAGTGATGATCCATTGTCAAAGGCCGCATGANGGGCGATACATTGAATCAGATCCTTCCTGATTTCCGCGTCATGAGCCCGTTTGCCAAATGNGGAAACCCGGCTGATAAAATCCTTGAACACGTTTTCACATTTTTCTTTAGGGAGAGGAAACGGAAGGGTACTAATCGAAAAAGTGGTTCCGCCGAATGAGTCCAACTGGAACCCACTTTGTTTCAGTAATTTCTGATGTAATTCAAGAATCAAAGCATCCTGGGCTTTCATCTCCAGGAGCAGAGGGACCTCTTGTTCTCTGAGCCGAACCGAATTTTCTTCCACCGTCTTGGCCAACAAAGATTCTATCAGGGCTTTATGAATGTTATGGGTATCAGCCACGGCGAGTCCTTCTGCATGCTCCATCAGGATTTGACGATGATGCAGCATGCCTATGATCCGAAAATTTTCTGGTTTTGCAGGCAAAGTCAAAAACAGCTCCAGTTCTTCAGGAACATCCAAATCCGGATTCTCCCCCCCATCTATTGGAGAAGATGTCGTTTCCATGGAAGGAAGGGACCCGCTAATTTGGAAACTGCTTCCAATTTGGGGAGAAGAAACCTTTTTTGTGGATACAGTTGGTGCTGGTGAAACTGGAATTTTAGGGAAACCGGTGAGATCCTTTTGTCGCACATCTCCCGTTGGGATTTTTCCCAATCCTGCTTTGGGCAAAGACTCTTCCAACGGAAGCGAATCAGGAAGGGAGAATTCTGTCTGATCCGGCCTAGAAGGAAAAGGGGAATGGCCCACTTCCCTACCGAAAAACCGCTTTCCCGACGTCTCGTGAATCTGACGTGAAAGCTGGTCAGCCAGGATCGTGTGAACCAGTTGGCTGTTGCGAAAACGGATTTCGGTTTTGGCAGGATGAACATTCACATCCACATCTTCCGTGGCAACCTTGACTTTTATAAAAAACGCAGGATGTTTTCCTTTGGCCAGTAATCCATGATACCCGTCATAAATTCCATGATTNAGGGCCGGGCATTTGACGTGTCTTCCGTTAACAAAAAGGTATTGAAGCCTCCTGCTGCTCTTGGTTTTAGAAGGTAGGGAAATCCAGCCTTCGAAGGACAACTGGTTTGCCTNATGCTGGACCTTCATCAGGCCGTCTCGGACTTCCTCCCCAAACAACTGCTGGATCCGCTCTTCCTGGTCTGTTGCATAAGGAAGTTTGAGCAGCATCTGCTGGTTATGGGTCAGTCGGAACTGAACNTCAGGAGCAGCCATGGCCAGACGCTGCATAAGCTGCTGGATGTGCTGAAGTTCAGTGGCAGTGCTTTTCATGAACTTGAGCCTTGCCGGCGTGTTAAAAAAAAGCTGCTCCACTGAAATTTTGGTTCCTTGTGGAAATCCGGTTTTACCCTGATGCTCCAAGACGCCTCCGTTCAGTCTCAACTTGACCGCTCCTTTTGATTCGTCACTGCAGGTGGTGAGTTCCAATCGTGAAACACTAGAAATCGCAGCAAGTGCTTCTCCTCGGAAACCCAGGGTATGGATCCGGAAAAGGTCCTCTTCTTCCGAAATCTTGCTGGTNGCATGGCGTTCAAGCGCGTGGTGTGCATCGGTTTCGTTCATGCCACTTCCGTTGTCCAGTACACTGATCAGATCCTTGCCTCCATTCTTCAACGTCACCAGGATCTGATCAGCACCTGCGTCCAGAGAATTTTCAACCAGTTCCTTGACCACCGAGGCAGGGCGTTCAACCACTTCTCCTGCTGCTATCTTGTTGATCAGCGATTCAGGAAGTATTCGGACTTTAGCGGTCTGAGTCATTGCTGACATCTTTCAGCAGGAATGCTTTGAAGAAAGGAAATTTTCGGTTGGACCAAGCCAGCCGGAATAAGGAAAACCCGCAAAAGAAAATAAGTCAGGGTTCGGGAATTACCGGTCGTCCCAAACCCTTTACAAATTGACGAAACTCGAGAGACAGATCATCTCTCGAGTCAGGATAACGGAATCGGAGTGAAACTTCTCCCCAGGAAGAGCCGGAATGGGCGTATATTCCAAGTCGGCATTCCGGATGAAGCCTGCTGAATTCCCTCACCGCATCGGAAATGTCTCCTTCCCTGGTTTTAAGTCTTACCTGTTGCTCATGCATTTGCGATTCCTGACCTTGAGGGCCAAACCGATCCTGAAGGACTGGAAGCATCGCCTGCAGCATGTTGGGGAAACCTGGGAACGCAAAGATCCCACCCATTTCAAAACCCGGAGCTCCATGGGGATTTTCGATCAGGGTACAGCCTTCGGGAAGCATGGCCATGTTGCTACGGCTTTCGTTCATTTCTCTGCCATCGTAGCGTGCGACCAGAATCTCCCAGCATTCCGGATGCCTTGTCAACGGAACTCCTAAAGCTTGAGCAATACCCGCCCGGGTACAGTCATCATGGGTTCCACCAATACCCCCAGCAACTAAGATTGGGAAATGACCTCCTTTCAGCAGTTCTTTCAGCCACTGAGCAATGGTGTCCCCATCATCTGGGAGCGAAAGCTGGATTCCTGCCGGATGAAAATTCTGCTTCAACCATTCTGACATCCATCTTGAATTTTCATTCCCGCGCTCCCCCAGAACCAGTTCGTCCCCAACTGTGACGACTGCAGGAAGCCTAGTTTTCCCTGAATGTTTATCTTCCAAATCTTTTTTATTCAGTTTAATTGAAATTATATCGACCAGCGTTAAAATAGCTGAAGCTTTGATGAGCTTCAAGCAATCCACTGCATGGTCTAACCGCAGCTATGGATTAAAAACTTTTTCTTCACCCTATTGTTACAATACGATGATTTTCCTTATACATTCGAGCAATCTTCTTCAACCCATTTTCCATACTCAATTGAGATAGATCTGGTTTCAGTGTTTTCGATATCCAATACGCAAAATAAAGAAACCCTGAAAGGGGGAATCTTCCTGCTACCTGGTGTGGGTTTGCTGATCTGTTTCGGGATTCTTCCCATCTGCCTTGCTTTTTACATGTCACTTCATCGTTGGAAACCCGTTCAGGGCAGGTTTATGGGATTAACCCACTACGAAAAAGCAATCGGTGATTTAACCAGTGCGATGCTCACCCTGACTGCCCTGGCAATGTTGATCGTTGGTTTCTGGTTGCTGACACGAAACTGGAAGGAACCCCCGGCCATTCGCAGTCTGATCCTATGTTTTGCCGTTGGATTAGCGATGGAAGTATTGCTGGTCGGGCGAGGCATTGAATTGAATCATTACGTGACTGCTTTTCAGGATGAGGCAACCTGGGCCCTGAAAATGAAACGGGAAATGTTTCTCGACCGCCGAGGTGACACTTCTGAGCAACTGGCTTTGCTTTCGGGGCATGCCAATGCGCTTTTCGGATCTGCTTTGATGATTCTTTTGGCATTTGGTCTCCATCTCTACGGATTCTTCCGAAAAAAAGCGGGTTGGATCACAGGAACCCTACCGGGGCTTTTGTTGCTTTATGCTTCCTCACAGATTATCTCAGTCAACTGGGACAAAATGATGGCGTCTGGCGACGACGATTTCCTCAATTCTCTGATCCATACCGTCTTTTTTTCGATCGGAACCGTCACCCTTCAGATTTCTTTGGGATTGATGATCGCCTTCGCGCTTTACCGCAAACTCAAGGGGTTCGCTTTTTTCAGGTTTTTGGTCTTTCTCCCTTATGTTACCCCTGTGGTGGCGATGGCCACTGTCTTTTCACTGATCTTTGGGGCACGTGAATCTTCGCTCAGCAATCAGTTTTTGGCGATGCTCGGTGTTGAACCTCTGCGTTGGATTGCGGACAACACGCCCATCACAGAATACCTCTTCGGATGGGAATTGAGCGGGCTCTTTGCCGGTCCGTCACTGGGAATGGTGACGGCCATCCTCTTCGGGGTCTGGTCCTATACGGGCTACAACGCAGTGATCCTGCTCGCGGGATTGACTGCGATCCCGGGAGACCTTTATGAAGCGGCAGACATGGAAGGAGCAAGTGCCTGGCAGAGCTTCCGTCACATCACGATGCCATTGCTCTCTCCAGTCATATTTTTCCTGGTGATCACCGGATTGATTGGGACGTTCCAGGCGTTCACTCACATCTACTTCATGCTCAGTTCCACAGTCAATAAATCACTCCATGTTGGCTCTATAGAAATTTGGCGCCAAATCAGCCTCGGTAAATTCGGCTATTCATCGGCCCTTGCAGTGATTCTTTTTGTACTGATCATCCTGCTGACCGTGGCGCAGTTCTCCCTTTTCAGCCGGCATCAACATTTCGGAGATTGAACCATGTTCCTGAATTACCGGAATCAAGAAAACGTCCTGAACCGCTATTTCATTTTGATGCTGGTTGCTGTTTTGTCTCTGGCCCCCTTCATATATATGGTCCTGGTCTCCTTTATGAGTCTGGGGGAAGCGACCAATATACGCATTTTGCTCCCTTCGGAACTCCGCTTTGAAAATTATGCAAAGGCCTGGCAGCAGGCCAGGTTTTCAAATTATTTCTTCAATTCAGTTCTGGTGACCCTTTCGACCCTGATCGGTCAACTGGTCATCTGTTCGCTGGCGGGCTATGCCTTTGCAGTGATCCGGTTTCGGGGACACCAAATCGTGTTCATGCTGGTTCTGATCACCCTGATGGTGCCGGAATCGGTGCTGATCTCCCCGCTCTACCAGATTATTCTTGGACGAATCGTTCCAATAGGGTTTTTGAATGCATTTTCGATCATGATCCTGTGTTCCAGTTTCTTGATCCTGATTTATGTGATGATTTGTCTTTTGAATAACTGGCTTCAACAGAATCTCAACCCGGGAATCATAAGCATCGGTATCGGCATCCTACTGGCAGGGGTTCTGGTCATCTCTTCCTTGAATTCAGCAGAGACCAAGGAATTCCTCACCGAAGAGTTTGCCGACCGGAACTGGCTTAACACCTTTACCGTGATGGTGGTTCCGTTCCTGGGAAATGCTTATTCCATCTTCCTCTTCCGTCAGTTTTTCATGCAAATGCCTGGAGAACTCTGGCAGGCGGCGAGGATCGATGGAGCCAGCCATTTCCAGTATTTCACCCGGGTGGTGGTACCGCTCAATCTTCCGGCCTTCGCCATCATCGGCCTGCTCTCGTTCATCTGGTCCTGGAATTCCTTCATGTGGCCCCGTTTGACCCAGATCGATCAAACCGGGCATTTCACACTGCCGGTCGGGATTGACGCCTTCACACGTGCTCAAGGGGTGGAACTTCATCTACTGATGGCAGCTGCAACCATCACGGTTCTCCCTGTACTCGCCTTATATATGGGCTCACTGAAGCTTTTTATGAATTCTGCATCAAGGATTGGAATCAAATCCTAATCAAGTAGTAATTCCCTCATAAAAATTGATTAAAATCTTATTGTATTTCTGACAATTCTTGTTGATCATAGTGTGGTTATTTATGAATAAGAATTGTTTATCTCTTTATCCTCAATGAAAGGTGCAAAATGAGAATAATAACCATCCTGTCTTTTTTACTAATCTGCTTTACAGGTCATGCAATTGCAGAATCATATGAAAATGTGAACCCAACTGGAGCTGAAGCAACCGTCTGGTATCGAGTCAGTCGAGACAACCAGATTGCTTTCATGGATATGCTCACGAAGGAATTCAACAACAACAATCCCTTTGGTATCAAAATAAATGCAGTTTCTGCAGGTCACTATGGACAGATTTTTACAAAATTTGTCAACCTGATCGGAACAGAGGAGTTGCCAGACATGGTAGTTGGTTATCAGAATCAACTGGCATTATTTAATATGCCAGGGGCAGAAAGTCTGATTAATATGGATGATTTGGTGAAATCAAAAAAATGGGCGATGCATCCTGAAACCATGGCGGACATACCAAGTAGTTTTTTAGCTCAGGACATCTCATCTGATTTCGGCAATGCACGTTTGGGATTCCCCCCAAGGCGCTCAATGGAAATCCTTTATGCCAATATGGATTGGCTGAAGGAACTGGGTTACAACGAGATCCCAAAAAATCCTAAAGATTTTCGTGCTGCAGCCTGTAAGGCTTCCAAGCAAGCATTCTCCGGTTCGAAAGACCCTTCTGCAAAGTCGATTGGTTGGGAAATCGGAACGGATGCTTCCCGTCTTGGCTCCGTTATCCTGGCATTCGGAGGTGAAACTCTCGATAAGTCAAAGGGTGCTTATGTTTTCGACAATCCGGAAGCTCTGGCAGCGTCCAAACTGATTTCTGAAATGTCTGAAGAAGGTTGCCTGCGTTCTGCAACGGAAAAATATGGTGAGCAAACTGATTTTGGCAACGGGGTGGCTTTATTCACCACAAGTTCTTCATCCGGATTGCCTTACTATGGAAAGGCTGTTTCCAAAGGTGCGAACTTCAACTGGTCCATCTATTCGGTACCTCATACCACTCCTCAACCAAGAGGAAATCTTTATGGTCCTTCATTCGGAATCACCAAAAAGTCTGATAAACGAAAACAGGTTGCTGTGTGGCTTTGGCTCAGGGAATTCTTGAAGCCCGTCAATCAGGCTCAATTTGTGCGTTTGACGAATTATGTGCCTGTTCGGATGTCAACCATGAACCTTCTGGATGATTATCGGAAGAAGAATCCACAATTCGACATCATCCGTGAACTGATGAAAACCGCAGGTTCTGAAACTCCTCCCTCTGCATCCTATGAAGAAGTGAGGGGATTGATGAAAGATGCATTGGCTGAGATCCTCAACGGTGCGGATCATGTCAAAGTCATGCAGGATCTCAATGAAGAAGCCAACCGGCTCCATCAGGAAGCATTGGACCAGCTTAAAGAGTAGTGATGCTGAATCGGCACGGCAGTTTCGAAAACCGTGCCGCCTACTGAGCCCTTGAACATTTCGGATCAGGGCTCACGTCCCCCATTTTTCCCGCAATGATTCCATTTCAACAGATTGATATTCCCCTTGATTAATTCTTGTATTTTATAAGATTTCCCCTCAAGTTACCTTGTTCTTTGAAGAAGCCTGTGTGCTAATAACCTTCAGAATGAATTTTGATCAAACCTGAAAGAGGAAAAATGAGAAAATCGATGCTTTCCTATGCATTCCTTGCAGTTCTTGTGGGGGGTTGTGCCACCAGCGGTGATTTGGAGGAACTTGGTGCAGAATTGAAAAAGAACCAGGAAGCACTGAAACAGGAACTACAGGAGAAACAGGATGAAAGCGAGCAGAAGATCGAAACCGCGATCAACGATTTGAGCAGCAAATCCGAACAGGATTTGAATCAGCTCCGTGAATCCCTCAAACAGCAAGAATCTCTGCTGGGAGAAAGAATTTCCACCCTGGATGAAAGTCAGAAGCAACAGTTGGGAATGCTGCGCAATGAAATCATGGCTGGGGATGAAGCTGTGAAAACCGGGCTACAGGAAGAAATGTCGAGCGGGATTGCAGCACTTCAAACTCAACTGGACAACTCCCGGCAAAACCAGGAAGCCCTCAGCGCCAGTCTGGATGCTCTGAAACTCCAACTGATGGAACTGGAGAAACTTCAGGCAGAGGAATCGAAGTTGGTTACAGCAGAACTAAAAGCCATCAATGAGGCTCTAAACATTTCACGTAGCATTCAAGATGTTCAGGTCGCCTTTGGGGACCTGAAAAATCGATTGGAAGATTCCAAAACCCGTCTTAGCACTCAGGAATTGTTGCTGAGACAACTTGACGGACAGGTTTCGAAATCGGAAAGAAACAACCTGCTAATAGAACAGGACATTCAGGAACTGGAAGGCAGGATGCAGGATCTACTGAAGGTTTTGGAAAAACGTGAAAAAAGCTCTGAATCATCTAAAATACCCGATACTCCCGTCAAGGAGGAGAATTCTGAATCCGATCCCAAAACTGAAACCAAAGATGCAGCAGAAGGGTAATCAGGAGGTCTTGTTTCTCTTAGTGGAAATCAATTGGTCCAGTTCTGAGTCCGACAAAAGGTTTTCCACCCCTCTGCCAGGATAGCTCAACCCCCAACGGTAAATCTCCCGGGCTTTGGCAGGATCTTCAGGCAGCAGGGGAGGAGACTTCAAAACATCTTCCATTCGCGCAATCACTTCCACGGCCAGTTTCTGATAAAGCTGATCCAGTGCGGCGTTGGTGGAATCAGTGGAGCGGTAGGATTCCTGATACCAGGCCATTCCGTTCAAGGTCATTACCTCCGTCCTTGGGTAGCCCGAACACATCAGGTTCCAGGGATTGCCCCCCATTTCCTCATCTCCTCCACTCCGGAAATCCGACCTCAGGATAACACAGGGGATATCCAGTGACTTGGCATAGATGAACTCGACGACAGTGCCTGAGTCCAGTTCAGTACCGTCAAAATTAAGCAGCAGAAGGTCGGCACGCATCACTTCGAGCAGATCCTGGTTTCGGATATCGATTGAGCGTCCTGTAGTTTGTTCCATGTTCTGGGGCAGGACGCATTGGAAACGCCCATCAGATTTTTCCCCGATGGCTTCCGCAAGCAGCAGATTGCCTACAAGATCCTTATGGTTGAAGAGATCTCCTGCAAAATAAACCCTCAAAAAATCATCCATGTTTTTTCTGTAACTTCTTCAGATTTTGGATTGGAAGACGTTGAAAACCTCAAGTCCTCGAAGGATCCATTTCCCCCAGCATTTCCGGCAGTTGATTCCAATGGGAAAACGCGGTGCCAAAGGATTCCATTCCCCGCGTATATTGATGCCAGTCCGGGTAAAAAACCGGGATTCCTGCTGAATGAAAGGCCCGGATCAACTCGGGACGGTCTTCGATCATGACATCCGGAATCACGTCTTCAATGATCACACGTTCCTTTGCTGCATCTCCCACACACTGCAGTGAAGTATAATTGAGTGAAGAAAGATTCTCCGCACGCATTTCAGAACATTCTGGCTGGATTGCTGTTACAAGGTGGACTTCATCTTTTTCCACGAGGCGGTTTAGAACTTCAAGGGCACCTTCATAATACTCAAGCCGACGAAGATAATTTTTTGCGTGGAAGCGTGCCCGCAATTGTTCTGCGTCTTTGATTCCGGTGACAACCCCGTAACGTTCTGGGTTGTAATGGTAGACTATATTTTCTTCCCGGGTGAAATCGATGAAACCCTGTACGTAGTTCAGGATCACCCCGTCCACATCTGAACATATGATCATGGTTCACTTTTTATGAGAGTTTTTTAGAAGTTAAGCTATCCAGGCAACACAGGTCTGTCAAGCTGCACATCCTGAGACTCTTCATATCCACTAAGTCACTCCCCCCCCTGGGTCTACTTGACTATGGAGTCAAACCGAATATGATAAATAGTTAAAAAATTTTTAGAATTCGAATCCTTTTCAATTAACGGATTCCCCTCAATGGCTGAGGATGCGCAATCGAAAATTTCGAACCGTGTCAGATCCTAACGGAAGCAGCACTAAGATTTCGTAGATGTGCCGCAGACTCAGCCTCCCGGTCACTTCCCCTTTCCTGAATGTCTTACGTCGTACTTGCTCGCAAGCTGAGGCCGAATCGCTTTGAAGATCTGATTGGCCAAGAAACGGTTTCACGTACCTTGCGCAACGCGGTTCTATCCGGCCGGGTGGCTCACGCATTTCTCTTCAGTGGCTCCCGGGGAGTGGGCAAGACCAGTGCTGCCAGAATCCTGACCCGAGCCCTCAATTGCCTCGCTCCTGAAGAAGGCAACCCCTGTGGGAAATGTGGAAACTGCATCGAGATCACTGAAAACGCCTCTCCGGATGTCTATGAAATTGATGCAGCCTCAAACCGAGGCATCGAAAACATCCGTGAACTGCGTGATAACGTCCAGTATGCTCCGGCCCAGTGCCGCTTCAAAGTCTACATCATCGACGAAGCGCACATGCTGACCCTGGAGTCCTTCAATGCTCTTTTGAAAACACTTGAGGAACCCCCGTCCCACGTCAAGTTCATCCTTGCCACCACGGATCCGCACAAGCTGCCCCAGACCATCATTTCCAGGTGCCAGCGTTACGATTTCGTGAGGGTCCCATTGCAGTTGATGGCGGATTATCTGGAAAAGGTTACTGCTGCCGAACAATTGAGTATTTCCCGAAGAGCATTGGAAATCATTTCACGTCAGGCCGTGGGAGGAATGCGTGATGCACTGACCATGATCGACCAGGTGCTGAGTTTCACCGGGGAAAGTGCAAAGGATGAGGAGGTTCTGGAAATCCTCGGCATCGTAGACAGCGATTCGCGCTTTGCATTCCTGGAAGCCTTGATCCGATCCCAGGCTGATGACACGATGAGCCATTTTCAAAAACTGCAGGACCATGGACACGACCTGCATGATCTGCTTGCTCAGTTGCTCCGGGAAGTCAAAACACTCTCTCTAATTCAGGCTGTAGGATCCGAATCCGTCCTCTTCCAAGATTACACCGGCAATGATGTCAGCAGCTATATGAAGCTTGCGGGAGAAACTTCGGCTTCCAGACTTCAGATGATGTTTGACATCCTGCTTGACCTCGAAGAACGGATGAAACGAAGCACCCATGCCCGCATCTGTTTTGAAATGGCTTTGCTCCAGATTGTTTCACTAGAACCGCTGGTTGGAGTTCCAGAACTACTGAATGAAATTCGGAAGCTGAGAAAGGATTCCGGAGAAAGCCCTACGAAACCGAACAATACTGAATCGGTTCAGCAAAAACCGAATGATCCTGTTCCAGCATCAATGAGCGTGAAGTTACAGGCACCATCGACTTTCCAGGAAAAACAGGAGGATTCCATCGTTGCAGAAAGCTCCGGATCAAAGATCACCAGCATGCTGAGGAATGATACCCAAGTGGAAAACCCTTCGCAGTCCCAAAAACAGGAAGAACCCGTCTCCCGGATCGACCCAAGCCCGGGTAGAGCTGAAACATCACCAGTCCAGGAGGTCCTTCAAGAAAAACCTTCGCTGGCTCCCGAGGAGACTCCCGCGTTGAGCCAAGGACTCTCTCCACCAACGGACTGGATCGAATTTGCAGAAAAGATTCAAAAACGTTCGAACATGCTTGGAGGATTGATCCGCAACGCGGTTCCAGCTTCCTGGAAGGAAGGAATTCTCAGACTCGGCTTCAAATCTGGACAGCCATCTGAACTGGTCGGTGATGAAAATCGAAAAAACCTTGAGGCCCTGGTCCAGGAATTTGCTGGTTCCGAGGTGCAGGTGGAGTGGATTGAAGATCCCCTGGATTCGACCAAGCGTACACTCCTTGAAGAAGAACGGTATCTGGATCAGCAACAGCAGTTGGCTCGGCGTGAAGAAGCAGAATCACATCCGCTGGTTCAAGAAATACTCAAAGTTTTCAGTGGCAGCAGCATCAAGGCAGTCCATCTGAGCCAGGCCTGAAACACAAAATTCGAATCAACCCATTTACAGGAACCGATGTATGATTGACATGAACGATTTGATGAAAAAAGCCCAGGAACTCTCGCAGAACATGCAGAAGCAGCAAGAGGAACTGTCACAACTCACCTTTGATGTGTCGGTCGGAGGGGAAATGGTAAAAATGAAATTCAACGGCAAGATGGAATTGTTGGATGTCCAAATCGACCCCGAAGTGGTGGATCGGGATGATGTCCAAACCCTTCAGGATCTGATCCTTTCTGCCGTCAATGAAGGTATCCGTCAAAGCCAGGAAAAAATGCAGGAAAGCCTTGGCCAGCAAATGGGAAATATGGGAGGAGGACTCAACCTGCAGAATTTTTTCCAGCCTAAGTCCTGATAAAGCTTTCGATGAAGACCTGGAGGTTGATCGAAGATCCTCCACAATCCGGCCCTTTCAACATGGCCGTCGACTTTCAACTGCTTGAGCAGTTCAAGCCAGGCAAAACCCCAATTTTTCGTCTTTATTCCTGGCAACGCCCAACCCTTTCCTTGGGCCGTAATGAAAAAATCGACGAAGGGATCAATCTTGATTCCTGCAGGAAGCAGAGGATTCCGCTAATCCGCAGGATGACCGGAGGAAAAGCCGTACTTCACCATTCAGACCTGACTTATGCCATCATAGGAGAACTGGGAGACCTACAGTTCGGAAAAGGAGTCCATGAGGCATATCGCAGCCTCGCCCGTGGATTTCTCCTTTTTTTCCAAAAACTTGGTCTGGATCCTCAACTCGTGGAAACCTCCGAATCAGGAACACTGGAATCCCATCTTTGTTTTTCGGTTCCATCAATGGCAGAAATTCTGGTCGAAGGACGAAAACTTATCGGCAGTGCCCAACGTATCCGTGGCTCGGCCTCCAAAGGACGTTTTTTTCTGCAGCATGGCAGCATCCCTCTAGACGATCCGGTTCCTTTGATGCTTTCTGTTTTTCGTCATGCCAAAGAAGAGGATCTCCGACAGAAAATGCATTCACTGGAAAGTCTGGGGATTTATCCGAAAAAAAATCGAGAATCTCTTCAATTGCTGCTCAAGGACTGCATTTCAGAATGCTTTGGCCTGCAATGGGTAAAGCAACCAGGCTTTAGCTCCGAAGCAGATAAAATCAAAAAAACCATGAACAACTTTCCTGACCTTTCCCGGGATCTGCAAGCATATGAAAATCAGAAAAACACAAGGTCAAGACCGATGATTCTTGAAAAAATGACCGAAGGGGCTTGAAGATCCATGAAATCCAGGAAAAAATAATCCCCATAAACAGCAATAATGCTGAATCAGAAGTTGATAACTCTTTTACAAGACATAGAGTTAGGGCTTACCGCATCTATGTCTCATTAGCAAAAAATGTCGGACATCAGCCCGTACACACGGGTCATTGCCGATTGTCTGGATTCTCTGGAGGAGGATTCTTCAGAAACGCAGAACGGTGACCAAGCGGTGGCGCATCGCCTGATCAACATGCTTCAGGGACGCATGTTGGAGCACCTTAAAACGCGTGTCAGCAGTCACTATGGATTGAAACCTGACGCCCTTAGTGAAGAGTTCTCCCTTGCCCTGATCGAGGTTTTTTCAGAAATCTTCGGTGTCTTCCGTAAACGCGTAGAAGAAGAACCCTGGTTGATTTTCCACATTGCCAGAAGGATTGTGGAAGTCGAAACCTCAGTCTGCGAGAACCCTAAAAAAAGAATCAACCAGTTTTATCTCTCCGTCTTTTGTAAATATTTTGCATTGCAAAACTTGGAAATCATCATTTCCAAACTGCAAACAGATTCCCGCATTCAAAGCACTATCCTCAACGCACGTTCTCTTGAAGAGCAACAGGTTCCCCCTCCTTCATAGAAACCTCTGGTATCGATTTCCCATCATCGCAGTCATTGTCAGCATACTCGTTGCATCAACCCTGAGATGCGTCTTTCTCTAATTTGTACCTGCTAATTCACGATTACTGTGAAGTTCATTGAGTACAATCATGCTGAAGTCAATTTTTAATAACAGTACCTCTAGAATGAGAAAAATGTGGGCTGTTGAGTGAAAAAACTACAATGGGATTCCCAAAGTCCAATAGGGGCCTGTCTTTGTAAGTATCAACCATCTACAAAACTTGTCTGACTTTCCATCGATGTCCAACTCATAAAACAGCAGATCTAGATCGAAGCCTTTCTCTGTTGTGTCTGTTTTCATATCCTCTTCTATTTTTGGGGTCTATGATAATTTAGGGAATCTGACAAGAGTAGGTTAAAAGCCAAAGAAAATGTGGGAGGAAAAGGTTTATCGGAGGATTTATTGATCTTCTCCAAGAATCATAGGGTGTTGCCTAAAAAGTGGCGATGTATCCAAATATATAAAAAAACACTAAATCAATTTTATCTTGATACAAAAAAAATCTTTGAAATAAGAATTAGATCATATCATTGCTGTCCGGTTAACTTTTACAATATTCTTGCAACCTATTGATATTAGATATAATAATCAGCTTATTTCTT